>JAKQLM010000171.1 GCA_029567145.1 Pseudomonadota bacterium | reverse complement strand
CCAGTCGTCGTCCAGAAGGTTGGGATAGCCCTTGCCTTCGAACCCGGCCGCACCCGACCCGTGGCAGGTCGAGCAGTTGGTCTTGAACACCGCCGCCCCGGCCCGTTCGGCAAAGCTGGCCAGATCGGGGTCCGCCGCGATGCCATTCAGGTCGGCCGCGATCAGCTTGGCCTTGATGTCGGCATTCGCCGCGTCAAAGCGCGCGATCTCGGCGGCGACATCCGCCCGGGTCGACGACTTGAGCACGCCCGGAGTGGCCCCGGTGATCAGGGGCCAGGCCGGATAGGCGACCATGTAGCCGATGCCCCAGACGATGGTGGCGTAGAACACCCAGACCCACCAGCGCGGCATCGGGTTGTCGTATTCCTCGATCCCGTCCCAGCTGTGGCCGGTCGTTTCCACCTGCCGCGGCTCTTTCTTGATTGGCTTGGCCATGGCTCAGGCCTCCTTCTTGGCAGGGTTGGCATCCGCAGGACGGCTGTCGTTGCGGAAGATCGAATTCGCGACCTCCTGGTGCATGGCGCGGCTGCCGGGGCGGAACGCCCAGACACACAGGCCAAGGAAGCCCAGGGTCATCGCCAGAAGGAACCAGCTGTCGGCCAGGTGGCGCAGGAAGGAATAGGTTTCCATGTCCGCCCCCTTACCGGCTTGCCACGGGCGTGAAGGTCGAGAAGTCGACCATCGTGCCCAGGACCTGGATATAGGCGATCAGCGCATCCGCTTCGGTCAGCGCGGGCTGGCCGTCAAAGTTGCGCACGTTGACCGCCGTCCCGAAGACGTCCGCGCCATAGCGCGCCTCAAGACCCGAGGCGTCGCCCAAGGGATCGGCCTGCGCGGTAAAGTCGGCCAGCGCGTTTTCCAGCATCTCGTCGCTGTAGGGCACGCCGGTCATCCGGTTGGTCGCCAGAAGGTCGCCGATATACTGGCCGTCAAGCTCGCGGTTGAACAGGAAGCCATAGGGCGGCATCACCGATTCCGGCACCACGGAGTTCGCGTCGTAGAAGTGGTCCTGATGCCATTCGTCGGAATAGCGCCCACCCACCCGGGCCAGATCCGGCCCGGTGCGCTTGGACCCCCACTGGAACGGACGGTCGTACATCGATTCCGCCGCCAGGCTGTAGTGGCCATAGCGTTCGACCTCGTCGCGCATCGGGCGGATCATCTGGCTGTGGCAACCATAGCAGCCTTCGCGGACATAGATCGACCGACCCGCCAGTTCCAGCGGGGTGTAGGGCCGCACGCCTTCCACCTCTTCGATCGTGTTCTCCAGGTAGAACAGCGGCACGATCTGCACGATCCCGCCGATGGTCACAACCAGAAGGCTGAGCACCATCAGCAACGTGGCATGCGTTTCAATTGCCTTGTGCTTGTCAAGAATTCCCATTGTCCCGTTTCCTTATTCTGCCGGAACGGCCGAGTGCTGCGACGCCCTGGCAGGCTGCGCGCGCACGGTCATCCACAGGTTCCAGCACATGATCAGCGCGCCCGTCAGGAAGAGGCCACCGCCCAGGGCGCGGACCACATACATCGGGAACTTCGCGGCCACCGTGTCGGCGAAGGCGTTCACGAGGAACCCGTTCGCATCGACTTCACGCCACATCAGGCCTTCCATGATGCCCGTGACCCACATGGCCGAGGCATAAAGAAC
>JAKQLM010000168.1 GCA_029567145.1 Pseudomonadota bacterium | reverse complement strand
CGCCGTCGGCGCCGAGGTCACGCTGGGCATCCGGCCCGAGCACCTTGTCGCCGGACCCGGTGCGTCGGTGGAGGTGCAGGCAAGTGAGCGGCTGGGCGGCGTGACCTATGCCTATGGCCGCCTTGCCGATGGCCAGCCCGTGACCGTGCAGCTTGATGGCGAACATGACTTTGCCGCGGACGGCGGCCTGACCGTGCAGCCCCAGCCGGGCCGCGCGCATCTCTTCTCCGGCGACAGCGGCCTTCGGCTCTGATCCGCCTCATTGGTTTACGAAAGGAATGACCATGCTGAACTTCGATCCCGCCCGCTTCCTGCGCATCCAGACCGGAACCGTGTCCATCGCCCGTGACATTGGCACGTTGGTCGGGCGGTTGGTGGCCGAGGGGGCCGACAGCCTCTTCTTCATGGGGTCGGGTGGCGCGGGCATCCTGATGCAGCCCGCGACCGATCTGATGCGCCGGGCCTCGAACCTGCCCTGCCACAACGTCCTGTGCGCCGAGATCGTGCTGACCGGGCATGTGGCGCTGGGACCGAAATCGGTGGTCATCATGCCGTCACTGTCGGGCACAACGAAGGAAAGCATCGCGGCGATGGACTATGTGAAGGCACGCGGGGCCACCGTGATCTCGATCACCGGCCACGCCGACACGCCGCTCGCCAAGGGTGCCGACCACGCCTTCGTCAACTTTGCCGAGGACGATACCTCGTGCGAGATGTTCTATGTCACCTCGCTTGTGGCTGCGCTTTCGGCGATGCAGGCGCGGGGCGAGCGGTCGGATTATGACCGGATCAGTGGTGAGCTGGCAGGCCTGCCGCAGCAGCTTCTTGCGGTGAAACAGGCGTTCGAGCCACGCGCCGATGCGTTGGCGCAGGCGATTGCCGGTGATGGCTGGCACATTCTGACCGGGTCCGGTGCCGCCTGGCCCGAGGCCTATTACTACGGCATGTGCATCCTCGAAGAAATGCAGTGGATCCGCACCCGACCGGTCCATGCTTCGGACTTCTTCCACGGCACGCTGGAGCTGGTGGAGAAGGGCGTCTCGGTCGTGGTCTTCGCGGGTGAAGATGAAACCCGCCCGCTGACCGACCGATTGATCGCCTTTGCCAAGGGCTATACCGACAAGTTGACGGTGCTGGATACCCGCGACCTTGCGACCACCGGCCTGTCGTCCGATCTGCGGGCGATGTTGGCCCCGGCGCTTCTCGCAACCGTGCTTGAGCGGCTTTCGGCGCATCTTGAGGTGATGCGCAATCACCCGCTGGTGACGCGGCGCTACTACAAGCGCGTGGCCTACTGAGATGTTCGCCGGGTTCAGCGACACCCCCTTGTGGCGGGCCGAGATGGCCTTGCCACAGGTCCCCGCCGCGACGGTCGAGCCGCGCGAGGATGTGTTGGTGGTAGGATCGGGCTTCACCGGCCTTTACACCGCGCTGCATCTGGCGCGGGGCGGGCGGCAGGTCGTGGTCTGCGACGCGGGCGAGATCGGTTGGGGCTGTTCCACCCGCAACGGCGGGCAGGTGTCGTCCGAGATGAAGCCGGACCTCGACGACTTCATCGCAAAGTATGGCGAGGATCGCGCGCGGGCCATCCTGTCGACCGGGATCGCAGCCCACCGCCATCTGCGCCAGTTCGTGGCCGAAGAGGGCATCGCCTGCAACTACAGCGTCTGCGGCCATTTCATCGGCGCCCACCGGCCCGACCGGATGGAAGGCCTGCGCCATTTCCTGCGCCAGAACGCGCGGCTGGGGGTCGAGGGTGAGGAAATCCCGAAAGGTCGGGTGTCCGACTTCGTCGCCTCGCCACAGTTCCACGGCGGCGTGCATCTGGCCGACTGGGCCAGCCTGCACCCCGGTCGCCTGGTGGCCGAGCTGGTGCGGCTTTGCCTTGCCGCGGGCGTGCGCTTTGCGCCTATGACCCGCGTGTCGCGGATCGAGGATAGGGTCGATCACATCACCTGTCTTGCCGGCACCCGCACGGTCCGCGCTGCAAATCTGGTGATGGCAACTGACGGCTATACAGACGGCGCGTCAAAGTGGATGCGACGGCGGGTGGTGTCGCTCGCCTCGGTTGTGACGGCGACGGAAGCGATGGACCCGGCAGCGGTTCGTGCGCTCTATCCCCGTGCATCGATGGTCTATGACACGCGGATGAACGTGACCTATCACCGACCCTCGCCTGATGGCGACCGGGTGGTGATCGGGACCGTGGTTCCGGTGAAGGTGGACAACGTCGCAGCCTGCCTGCCACGCGTGCGCCGCAACATCCTTCGGCTCTTCCCGCAACTGGAGGGCGTGAAGATCGCCCATGTCTGGACCGGCTTTGTCGGCGCCACCTTCAGCCACCTGCCGCATGTCGCGCTACACGGGCGTATGGGCTATGCCATTGGCTACAACGGCACTGGCGTCGCGATGTCGTCCTACCTCGGGATGAAGCTGGCGCAGAAAATGCTGGGCAAGGGCGGCGAAACGGCCCTTGACGGGCTGGAGCTGGAGACGCGCCCCTTCTTCCACGGCCAGACCTGGTATCGCCGTCCCGTCCTCGCCTTGCACGACCTAAAGGACAACATGGCCTCGCGCGGGGCGACCATCGGATGACCGCTTTCGACCTGATAGCCTTGGGCGACAACTGCATCGACCGGCTGACCGGCGCGGTCACGGCTGATCTGGTGGGCGGCAATGCCGTCAACGTCGCGGTGCAGGCCGCGATGCTTGGCCTGAGCACGGCCTATTGCGGGGCCGTGGGTCCGACAGGAGAGGCCGATGCCGACCGGGTGCTGGCCGCGCTGACCGCAAAGGGGGTGGATGTCGCGTTGGTGGATCGACGTGCGTTCGCGACCTCGGTCACCTGCCTTAACGTGGCGGCGGACGGCAACCGGACCATCCTGACCGAGGATTTCGGTGCTTGCGCGGGCTGGGTGCCCGATGCCGCGCGCCTGCGTGCGCTGTCAGCGGCCCGCCATGTTCACATCGGCTGGCTTCAGGATGGCGGCCATGCGCGCCGTGTGCTGGCACGCGACGGGGTCAGCCTGTCGCAGGATGTATCGGTGAATGCGGCACCGGAAGATCTGGATGTAGAGGGGCTGACCATTGCCTTTGCCTCGTTGTCCGAAGCACAGGCCGACCATGCCGAAAAGCGCGCCGCGGAACTGGTGGCAAAAGGCGCAAACGGGGCCGTCATCACGCTGGGTGCACGGGGCAGTCTTGCCCTGATCGGCGGACAGACCTTCCGCGCCGCAGCCCCGGCGATCACCCCGGTCGACACCACCGGCGCGGGCGACGCCTACATCGCGGGCTTTCTGGCCGCGCGGCTGAACGGGGCCGACGTGCCCAAGGCCATGGCAGCGGGCCACACCTGCGCTGCCGCCTGCTGTGGCCATCCGGGGGCTTTCCCCAGTAGCGCCTAACCCATTGCCGACCTGCCGCACCCCGGATCTCCGTTTCCGGGACCGGCCCAACCTTGCCAGACGAGAGGACCAGATGACCGACAAACCCTTCCCGACCGAGGCGCAGATCGCCGCCGCTCTTGCCGCCGCAAAGGCCCGGCCTGCACTGACCGAAATCTACTTCGTCGCCTGCGGCGGGTCCTATGCACTGATGCTGCCGAACCAGTATGCGGTCGATCGTCATGCGAAAACCATCGCCGGCCACGCGCTGAACGCCGCCGAGTTCATGGCCCGCAATCCGGCGCGGCTGGGGTCAACTTCGGCCGTGATCCTGTGTTCGCACTCCGGCACCACGCCGGAAACGGTCGAGGCCGCGCGCTTCGCCCGGTCGAAGGGTGCGCTGACCATCGCGCTGACCAACCTGCCGGGCAGCCCGCTGGATCAGGCGGTGGAGTTCCCGGTCTACTACACCCACGCGCCCAAGACTTTCGCGCCCGACCATTCTGCCGCCGTAATGGCCCGGCTGACCTTTGGCATACTGGCCGCACGTGAAGGCAACCCCCTGGCGCAGAAGCTGGACGCGGCACTGACCGCCCTTCCGGCCCTGATCGACAGCGCCATAACCGCCCATGCCGACCGCATCGCGATTTTCGCCGAAGCGATGAAACGCGAGCCGGTGATCTACACGATGGGTGCCGGGGCCAACTATGCCACGGCCTACTCCTACGCGATCTGCATCTTCCAGGAGATGCAGTGGATCCATTCTGCCGGCATCCACGCGGGCGAATACTTCCACGGACCCTTCGAGATCACCGATTTCGACGTGCCTTTCATCGTGCTGCGCGGCCTTGGCGCAAGCCGCAAGATGGATGACCGGGGTCTTGCCTTCGCAACGAAATACAGCCAGCGCGTTACCACTCTATGCGCCGAGGAACTGGGGCTGGGCACCATCGACGCCGACGTGGTCGAGCATGTCGAGCACATGGCGTTCGGCACCCTGCTGCGGGTCTATTGCGACAAGCTGGGCGATTCCCGTGGTCACCCGCTGACCGTGCGGCGCTACATGTGGAAGATGGATTATTGACGAAGGGTCAGGGGGCGGGTCAGTCCTGACCCCAATTCCGGCGAGGCCAGCATGACGAACGGACTTCTCTGCATCGGCGACAATGTTGTCGATCTCTATCTTGACCGCGGTGTCTTCTTCCCCGGAGGCAACGCGCTGAACGTGGCAGTTCTGGCCCGCCGTTTCGGGCTTTCCGACGTGGCCTACATGGGCATCGTCGGGAATGACCGTGAGGGCGATCACGTCCGCGCTTGCATGCTGGCCGAGAACCTCTCGACCGCCCAACTGCGCCGGGTAGAAGGGCCCAACGGCAAGGCGCAGGTTACGCATGATGCGGAGGGGGACCGGGTCTTCGTCGCGTCAAACCGGGGCGGCATTCGGCGCAAGCTGATGCTCAGGATGGACGAGGATGACCTCGCGCTGATCGCGGCGAAGGGCAATGTTCATTCCAGCTGCTTCAGCTATCTCGAACCGGAACTGCCCCGCATCCGTGCCGCCGCGCGCGGGGTGTCGTTCGACTTCTCCACTCTGCACGACCCGGCCTATCTGGAGCAGGTTTGCCCGCACGTCTCGACGGCTTTCCTGTCAGGAGCAGGGCTGGCCGACGCGGCAGTGTCAGAGCTGATCGCGCGGGTCCTCGACCTTGGACCAGACATCGTCTGCGTGACGCGCGGCGACAAGGGGGCAGTCTGGGCCAATGGTCAGACCCGCATCGAACAGCCTATCGTTTCCGCCAAGGTACTCGATACAATGGGCGCAGGCGACGCCTTCATTGCTGGCTACCTTGTGGGGACTTTGCGCGGAGATGCTCCCGAACAGGTTCTCTCATTTGCCGCCTCCTGCGCCGCGAAAGCCTGCGGATGGGAAGGCGCTTGGGGCTATCCGCTCGCAGAAGATTCATAGACCGCTGCCGACGTCATCGTTCTTGCAATGGTATCCGGCATAAGTCTGGCGGTTCGGACTGGATGGGATTGGACACGCCGATGCGAAGTGACGATGACTTCAAAGAGGAAATTATTGAGGCTGCGACCGTCCGCTTCCCGCCCGTTTCAACGTCGAGATATGTTGTGGCAGAGAGCAGACGGTTGCACTTTGCTATTAAGGCAGACAGATCCCGGAACCGTGGTCTTTCCGGGTTCCTGGCTGTTATGTTCCATTAGACGCTCAAACATCAGGTCCCGCGTGACAGGCCCAGCACGCGGAGCACTTCCCGCGGGGCTGGTTGCCGCCAAATTGTCTGGAAACTTTCGACCACGTTGTCCCGCGTGACACCAATGCCAGGCAGGGCGATCCAGGCGGGAACGGGGCGACCCAGAAGGCACAGGATCACGGTTTGCGCGGCTGCGATCCCTTGCAAGAAAGGTTGTTGGGCGGCGATGCAGCAGAAGGAGTCTCCTTGTGCGAGGGCGATGGCTGCGGCCTCTCCGAGATCTACGGTTGCCATGGGCATCGTTGCGCCGCGTTCTGCAAGGCGAGTGGCTGCGGCAAGGGCCGGTGTGTCCCAGACGATGAATAGCCCGGCCAGATCGGGGTTTGCCGACAGAAGATCATCGGCGGATGCGGCGGCATCCTCGATCCGTGCGAAGCGGCGTACGCGCGGTGTGACGTCGGGACGGTTCACCTGAAGCCATTTCGTGAAGGCAATCTCGCGCTCGTTCGTGGCGAAGAAATCGGCGGCGAAACCGAGGACGCCGACTTCCGCTCCGGTGGGCATATGCGCGGATAGTCCCTCTGCCGCGATCCTGCCCAGACCGAAATTGTCCGACGACACGAGTGCAGTGTAGTCCTTGCCCGGCAACAGTCCGGTCGGCGCGTTGTCGAGCAGGACCAGTACTATGCCCGCTTCGGACACGCGGCGGTGCGCGGCGGCCACCTGTTCGTTTGCCACGGGCAGAGAAATGATCGCATCAGGGCGGTGAGAGATAAGACGGTCGAGTTCGGCCACCTGCATGTCGGGTGAAAAAGCGCAATCGACGACGTCGATCACCGCCGCGCCGCAATCGCCGAAGATGCCCATCATGCCGGCCAGTTGCTGCTTCGCCCAGTCGCTTTGCAGGGTGTGCAGGACCACGGCTACGCGCCATCCGGCGGCCTTGGCGGCGATGCGGTCGTCGGGCAGCAGGCTGACCCGTTCGGGCGGGGCGGCGCGTTCCCCATGGGGGCCAAGGCCGGATATCGTCATTTTGGAAGCTCCTGTCCGGTCCGCGCACGTGGCGGCGGTGGGGGCACTGAAGTTTTGGAAAGCCGGTCATGCAGGGCGGTGAAGGCCGGATGGGCAAGCGGACTGCCCTGCAACACCCATTCTTTCAGGAACGCCGGCGCGAAAAGCTGTTCCGATGCCACGCGGGCCGCGCCAACAAGTCCGGCCGAACTGCCCATCTGGGACCGGATGATCCGCAGGTCGCGGGTGACGAAGGGATGCGATGCGCCATAGACCGCCTCGCGCAGGGCGGCGAGGAGGATGTCGTTCGTCTGCACGATGGACCCTGACAGCACGATCAGCTCCGGGTTCAGCGCATTGGCCAGCGTCGCCACGACCTGACCGATCAGGTGGCCCGAATCCGTCAGGATCGCGACCGATGCGGGATCGCCGATCTGGGCGGCCTGCGAGACTTCGATGGCCGATATCTCGCCCCCGCGGCGCTGGATGTCGGCCAGCATGGGGCTGCGCCCGTCCTGTGCCGCCGATAGACCTTCGCGCTGGATCATGTCCGATCCTGCGAGGGCATCGAGAGGGCCGCTTCGCCCGCCTGAGGTGACTGGAAGCGATCCGATCAGGCCTGCCGCGCCATGCGCGCCACGATACAGCTGGCCGTCGCAGACGATGCCCGCGCCGATGCGGCGGCCGACCTTCAGGAAAAGCATGCTGCGCGTGCCGATCGCCGCGCCTGCGTGCAGCTCGCCCATCGTCATCGTCTCGACGCTGGACCGCATCCAGACCGGCACGCCGAAATCGCGCGTCAGCGTTTCGACAAGTGGAAACCCTTCCCAGGCGGGAAGGACCGGCGGAGTGGCGGTCAGGAAGTCACCCTCCGTCGCGCCCTGAACGGCCCCGGGGACGGAGAGGGAGATGCCCCATATGCCGCCCTGTGGCGCATGACGCTCCATCGACCAGCGGAAGAGTGCTGTCAGACGCTCGGCCAGTTCGGCGGGCGGGGCGGTCAGGTCGGCGGCTTCGTGATG
>JAKQLM010000157.1 GCA_029567145.1 Pseudomonadota bacterium | reverse complement strand
CGGCAACGAAGAGAACCAGATCGCCCTCAAGGCCCGCCTCGAAGGCATGGGCTGCACCGACGTCAGCGAACAGAAGGACCGCATGTACTTCAAGTCGATGTACATGCGTTCCCCCGGTGGCGCGATGTTCGAGCTTGCCTGGACCGTCCCCGAAGGCTGGGCCAAGGACGAACCCGCCGACGCCATCGGCAAGTCGCTGGTGTTCCCGCCGTGGTTCGCCGACCGCCAGGCCGAGATGGAAGCGGGCCTGGAAGCGGCCAACTTCTGATGCCGGGGGTCGCGGACATCGTCTTTCTGGGTGTGGCCCCGGCCAAGGCGAAGGTGCTTTGCATCTTCGTCCACGGCCGCAGCCAAAGCCCGGAGGAGATGGAGGCGGCGGTGATCCGTCGCCTCTCCGCGCCCGACGTCGCCTTCGCCCTGCCCCGGGCAAAGAACAAAAGCTGGTACACCGCCCGCGCCATCGACCCCTTGACCGATGCGACGCGGACCGAACTCTCCGCCTCTCTGCAAGGCCTCGCCCAAGCCATCACCGACCTCCGCGCCAAGGCCCCCGGCACGCCCCTCGTCCTCGCCGGGTTCAGCCAGGGCGCCTGCCTGTCGCTGGAGCACGCTTTCACCGGCCAGGCCACCCCGGACGCCGTGGCGGCTTTCACCGGCTGCCGCGTCGGCCTGCCCGGCGACGACCGCCCCACAAACCTGCCCTCCAGCCTGCCCGTCTACCTCTCCGCCGGAAGCGCCGATCCGTGGATTCCCATCCAGGCCTTCGCCGAGACCGTCGCAGCGCTCGGCCAAGCCGAAGCCAACCTCCGCTGCGACGTCTTCCCCGGCCGTCCGCACGAAGTTTCCGTCCCCGAGATCGCCCTCCTCGACAGCCTCCTCAACGACCTCGCCGCAGGCCGCACCCCCCGGATGGAGGCCCCTCGATGACCCGCCCTTTCACCTTCCCCGGCCTCACCACCCGCGTCGTCTTCGGCCACGGCACCCTCGCCCAGGTCCCGGACGAAGTCGCCCGCCTCGGCCACACCCGCGCCCTTGTCCTGTGCACTCCCCATCAGCAGGCCGAAGCGCAAGCCCTTGCCGACCGCCTGGGCACCAAGGCCGCAGGCATCTTCGCCGGGGCCACCATGCACACCCCCACGGACGTGACCGACCAAGCCATCGCCGCCTTCCACGCCGCCAAAGCCGATTGCGTCGTCTCCCTCGGCGGCGGCTCGACCACTGGCCTCGGCAAGGCCATCGCCGTTCGCACCGGGACCGACCAGGTCGTCGTCCCCACCACCTATGCCGGATCCGAGATGACCGACATCCTCGGCGAAACCGCAAGTGGCGAGAAAACCACCCGCCGCGACCCCGCGATCCGGCCCGAGGTCGTGGTCTATGACGTCGACCTGACCCTGACCCTGCCCTTGGGCCTGACGGTAACATCGGCCCTGAACGCCATTGCGCACGCGATGGAAGGTTTCTACGCGCCCGACCGTCATCCCGTGACCGAGGCTCTGTCGCGCAACGCGATGGTGGCCTTCCGCGACGCCTTGCCCGCGCTGGCCAAGGACGCGCAGGACAAAGAGGCCCGGGCCAAGGCGCTGTACGCGGCCTGGGGCTGTTCGCTGACCCTGGGCCATGTGACGATGGCGCTGCATCACAAGCTGGCGCATGTCCTTGGCGGCAGCTTCGGCCTGCCCCATGCCGAAACGCATGCGGTCCTGCTGCCCCACACCACCGCCTACAACGAACCAGCCGTTGGCGATCTGCTGAAGCCCATCGCCGACACTTTCGGCGGCACCGCGGGCGCGGGCCTGTGGCATTTCGCCAAATCGGTGGGTGCGCCGCTGCGGCTGGCCGACCTGGGGTTCAAGGAAACCGACCTCGACCGCGCGGCGGAAATCGCAACGAAGAACCCTTACGCAAACCCGCGCCCCGTCAGCCGGGACGGCATCCGGCAGCTCTTGCAACAGGCCCATGACGGGCATTGCCCGGACTAACCAACAAACGGGAGGAACGACCATGCTTACCAGACGCAAGCTTCTGAAATCCGGGGCCGCCACCGGCCTCGCCCTCGCCACGCCGGGCCTCTTTGCCCCCGCCATCGCCCAAGGCGCCAAGATCCGCATCGGCTATGTCAGCCCGCAGTCCGGCCCGCTGGCGGGCTTCGCGGAAAGCGACGCCTACAACATCGAGGCGTTCCTGGCGACCGAGGTGGGCCAGAACTTCGAGGTCATCGTCAAGGACAGCCAGTCCGACCCGAACCGCGCCGCCGCTGTCGCCAAGGAACTGATCGTCGACGACGAGATCAACCTGATGATCGTCGCCTCCACCCCCGAAACCACCAACCCGGTGGCAACGACTTGTGAGGCCGAAGGGATGCCCATCATCTCCACCAAGGCCCCCTGGCAGCCCTGGTTCATCGGCCAGCAAGGCAACCCCGGGGACCCGGCAAGCTGGAAGCCCTTCAACTATGCCTTCCACTACTTCTGGGGGCTGGAGGACGTGATCGCCGTCTTCCTGAACATGTGGAACCAGCTGGAGACCAACAAGCAGGTCGGCGGTCTCTTCCCCAATGACGGCGACGGCAACGCCTGGGGTGACCCGAACGTCGGCGTCGGTCCCGGCTTTGCGGCGCAGGGCTATACCCTGACCGATCCGGGCCGCTACCAGAACCTGAACGACGATTTCAGCGCCCAGATCAACGGCTTCAAGGCCGCGAACGCCGAGATCGTCACCGGCGTCGTCATCCCGCCCGACTTTACCACCTTCCGCAATCAGGCGCTGCAGCAGGGCTTCAGCCCCAAGATCATCACCGTCGCCAAGGCCATCCTCTTCCCGCAATCGGTCGAGGCGCTGGGCGAGGCGGGCCACAACCTGTCGTCCGAGGTCTGGTGGTCGAACACCCACCCGTTCAAATCCTCGCTGACCGGCCAGTCCGCCGCCGACCTCGCGGCCGACTTCACCGCCAAGACCAACCGCCCCTGGACCCAGCCGATCGGCTTTGTCCACTCGCTCTTCGAGGTCGCCTCGAACGTGATGGGCCGTGTCTCGGACGTGACCGATGCCGATGCCGTG
Source organism: Pseudomonadota bacterium (assembly GCA_029567145.1). Lineage (GTDB taxonomy): Bacteria > Pseudomonadota > Alphaproteobacteria > Rhodobacterales > Rhodobacteraceae > Tabrizicola. The sequence continues at coordinate 365 of JAKQLM010000157.1, read as the reverse complement.
ACCGCGGCCATTGCCGCCACGGACCTTGACACGATGGTCGGCAAGATCGCCTGGAACGGAGAAGGCGTGCCGGACTTTGCCAAGACCAACGTCACCAAGACGCCGCTCGTCGGCGGCCAGTGGCGGCGGAAAGAGGACGGCACGTTCGACCTTGTCATCGTCGACAACCAGACCGCCCCCGCCATCCCGACCGCCGGCACGATGGAGGCGCTGGCCTGATCCCGTCGCGGCCCCCGTCACAGGGGTCCGCACAAGGCCCGAAACTCATGACCGACGTCCTGACCCTCACCAACGTCACTAAAAGCTTTGGCGCCCTCAAGGTGACCGACGACGTTTCGTTTTCCGTGCCCAAAGGTCAGGCGCTG
>JAKQLM010000146.1 GCA_029567145.1 Pseudomonadota bacterium | reverse complement strand
GACCAGCTTGTTGATCGTCTCGATCATATGCACCGGAATGCGGATGGTGCGCGCCTGGTCGGCGATGGAACGGGTGATCGCCTGGCGGATCCACCATGTCGCGTAGGTGCTGAACTTGTAGCCGCGGCGATATTCGAACTTGTCCACGGCCTTCATCAGGCCGATATTGCCTTCCTGAATAAGATCAAGGAATTGCAGCCCGCGGTTCGTGTATTTCTTGGCGATGGAGATCACCAGACGCAGGTTCGCCTCGACCATTTCCTTCTTGGCCTGACGCGCCTCTTTTTCGCCCTTCTGGACCTGGTTCACGATCCGGCGGAATTCGCTGATGTCGACGCCGACATACTGGCCGACCTGGGCCATTTCGGCGCGAAGTTCCTCGACCTTGTCGCGGCTGCGTTCGATCAGCGCCTGCCAGCCACGCCCGGCCTTTTGCGCCATGCGGTCCAGCCAGGTCGGGTCAAGCTCATACCCCTGGTATTCCTGGATGAATTCCTGGCGGTTGATCCGCGCGGCATCGGCGACTTTCACCATGCCCGAATTGATCGCCATGATCCGCTTGTTGATGCCGTAAAGCTGGTCGATCAGAGCTTCGATCCGGCTGTTGTTCAGGTGCAGGCCGTTGACCAGAAGCACGATTTCGGACCGCAGTTTCTGATAGGCCGCCTCGTCGGCGGTGGAAAAGCGCTGGCTGGAGGACAGGGTCGCGTCCATCCGGCTTTGCTGCATCCCGGCCAGATTGGTGTAGTCGCGGGCGATGAGGTCCAGCGTTTCCAGCACGCCCGGTTTCAGCGCGGCTTCCATCGCGGCCAGCGACATGTTCGAGGCTTCGTCATCCTCGTCCTCGTCCATCTCTCGGGCGATGGGGTTGCCGTCGGCGTCCAGTTCCGGCTCGGCCTCGCCCGTGCGGCGGGGGGCTTCGCCGACCCCGACCTCGTCCAGCGCCGGGCCGTCCAGTTCGCCCTCTTCGCCGTCAAGGCTGCGGCCGAAGGTGGCCTCCAGGTCGATGACGTCGCGAAGGAGGATTTCCTCGGACAGAAGTTCGTCGCGCCAGATGATGATGGCCTGGAAGGTCAGCGGGCTTTCGCACAGGCCCGCGATCATCGTGTTGCGGCCAGCCTCGATCCGCTTGGCGATGGCGATCTCGCCCTCGCGGCTGAGCAGTTCGACGCTGCCCATTTCGCGCAGGTACATCCGGACCGGGTCATCGGTGCGGTCCAGCGTTTCCGTCGTGGTGCCGGCGACGGCGATTTCGCGGCTGGTGGAGGTTTCCACAAGCTCACCCGTCGGAGCTTCGCCTTCTTCGACTTCCTCGTCCTCGATGATGTTGATGCCCATTTCGGACAGCATCGACATCACGTCCTCGATCTGCTCGGACCCGACCTGTTCGGGCGGCAGAACCGTGTTCAGCTGGTCGTAAGTGATGTAGCCCCGCTCTTTCGCGTCGGCGATCATCTTTTTGACGGCGGCCTGGCTCATGTCCAGCGAGACATCGGCCTCTTCGGCTTCCGGCTTGTCGTCGTCGTTGTCCTTGGCGGCCATGGGTGCTCCTTGGGGGGCGAAGTGGCGAATCAGGGCGGGCTGGTCGAATCAATAGCGCGAATCAACCCGGGATACAGGCCGAATCAGTGGTTTTTCTTGACCCAGACCTGGCTATCGATCAGGCCTTGCAGATGTCTTGACAGCGCGGCCCGGTCTTCGCCCAGATCTGCACTGTCGCTTTGGCCGGTCTTTTCCGACCGGTGGCGGGCTTCGGCGGCCTGGGTCAGCCGCCAGGTAAGGCCTTCGTCGGGCAGGCCGTCCATATCCTCCATCGCATCTTCGATCTCGCGCCGGGCCCCGCGCCGGGCTTCCAGCTTGGCCAGTTCCTCGGCCAGGCACAGCGCGGCAAGGGCGTGGTCTTCGGTGTTGCGGATCGGGGGCGCGATGGCGACATGGGGACGCGCAAGGAGCGCGTCAAGGGCGGCGGGGGCAGAGGCCCTGATTTTGGCGTGGAGGTCCGGAAGGTCGGCCCCCGACAGAATCATCTGGCGCAGCGTGTCATGGTCGTCGCCGGTCAGGTCCAGCCGTTCCAGCGCGGATTCAAAGCGGTGGATCAGGCCGGGATGCAGGATCAGGGTGGCCAGGATCACCGCCTCGCGCAGCGTTTCCTCCACCGGACCTTGCCCTTGTGCCAGAAGCGACGAGCGGGTCGCGGCCAGCGCGCCCGAGGGTGGGGCGAACTTGCCGCGACCGGGTCTGAAGGGGCCGGGCTGGAAGGGGCGGGCCTGACCGGTGCCAAAGAGATCAAGCCGCAGGCGCTTCATCTCGTCGCCGTAATGGCCCTTGATCGAGGGGTCGGTGATCCGCGCCAGATGCCCGCGCAGGGTCTTGTCCAGGGCGGCGCGGCATTCGGGGCTGTCGAAACTGCGGCCCTCTGTCTCGCGTTGCCAAAGGAGGTGGACCATGGGTTTCGCCTGGTCCAGAACGGCCTGCATGGCCCCCGCCCCCTGCGCGCGGAGCAGGTCGTCGGGGTCCATCCCGCCCGGCAGGATGGCAAAGCGCAGCGCCTTTCCGGCCTCCAGCATCGGCAGCGCAAGGTCAATGACGCGCTGGGCGGCACGGATGCCTGCGGTGTCGCCGTCCAGCGCGATGACGGGTTCGTCCGCAATCCGCCAGATCAGGCGCAACTGGTCTTCGGTGACCGCGGTGCCCAGGGGGGCAACCGACGCGGTGAACCCCGCCTCGCAAAGAGCGATCACGTCCATGTAGCCTTCGGCCACGATCAGGGGCTTGCCCTTGCCTGCGGCTTCACGCGCAGGGGACTGGTTGAAAAGATTGCGGCCCTTGTCGAAAAGCTCGGTCTCGGGGCCGTTGAGGTATTTTGCCCGCGCATTCGGGTCGAGAGAGCGGCCACCAAGCGAGATCACCCGCCCTCGCCCGTCGCGGATCGGAAAGATGATCCGGGCGTGGAAGCGGTCGTAAAGGCGGCCGTTGTCGGATTTGGCGACGACACCCGAGGCGGTCATCAGATCTTCGGGGATGCCTTTGGATTTCAGGTGTTCGACCACGGCTTGCGCGTTGTCGGGGGACCAGCCGATGTCCCAACGGTCCCAGGCGGGCTCGGTCAGGCGACGTTTCTGGCTGAGGTAATCGCGCGCGGCGGCCCCGGCATTGGTCTTGAGTTGCAGACGGTAGAACTTGACCGCCTCGTCCATCACTTGCGCAAGTTCGGTGCGACGGTCCGCGCGTTGGGCGGCCTGCGGGTCGCGGGCGGGCATCTGCATCCCGGCTTCGGCGGCCAGAACCTGAACCGCCTCCATGAAGCCGAGGTTTTCGGACTCTTTGACGAAGGTGACCGCGTCCCCTTTGGCATGGCAGCCGAAGCAGTAATAGAACCCCTTGCGGTCATCGACGTGGAAGCTGGCGGACTTTTCCTGATGGAACGGGCAGGGCGCCCAGAAGTCGCCCTTGGCCATGTTCGACTTGCGCATGTCCCAGGTGACTTTCCTGCCCACGACAGAGGACAGGGTCACACGGGTGCGCAGCTCGTCAAGGAATCCGGGTGGCAGGGACATGGGACCGCTTATACCAGATCGCGCGCCCTGTGCAGCCCCCGGGGGCGCTTCGCCCCCCGGACCCCCAGAGGATATTTGGGGACGAAGAATGACGGGGTTCAGAGGCCCAGCCGGTCGCGCATCGCATACCAGGTCATCGCGGCGACAAGGAGCGGCGAGCGCAGGGCCGCGCCGCCGGGAAAGCGGGGTTGCGGCAGGCTGGCCATCAGGTCGAAGCGTTCGTTCTGTCCAGCGGTCGCTTCGGCCAGAAGCTTGCCCGCGAGGGTGGCCATCGCGACGCCGTGGCCGGAATAGCCAGAGGCGGACAGGACGTTCTGGCCAGGCCTTGTGAAGCAGGGCATCCGGTTGACGGTGATCGCCAGCGTCCCGCCCCAGGCATAGTCGATGCGGGTTTTCGCCAGTTGCGGATAGACCTGCAGCATCGGTTTCGACACGGTCTTCCGGATGTCGGGGAAGCGGTACCCGTAGCTTTCCCCCCCGCCGAACAGCAGGCGGTTGTCTTCGCTGAGACGCCAGTAGTTGACGACGAACCGGGTGTCGGCGACGGCAACGGGTTCGGAAAGCAGATCCTTGGCCCGATCGCCCAGGGGTTCGGTCGCCACGATGAAGTTGTTGATCGGCATGACCTTTGCGGCGACCTTGGGCGACAGCTGACCAAGGTAGCCGTTGCCCGCCAGGACCACGGTGGCGCAATCGACATGGCCCGAGGCGGTGCGCACCACCGGGTTTGGCCCCGGCTCGACGCGGTGAACCTCGGACCCTTCGTGGATGCGGACCCCGGCCCTGGCGGCGGCGGCAGCCAGGCCGATGGCGTAGTTCAACGGGTGCAGGTGCCCGGCGTCGCGGTCGATCTCGCCGCCGACATATTCGGCCGATCCGATCAGGCGGCGGATGCCCTGGCGGTCGAGCGGCTCAAGATGGGTATAGCCATAGTCGCGGTGCAGCTTTTCGGCATAGGCGTGGGTGTCGCGGACCTCGGCTTCCGTGCGGCAGGCATGGGCGATGCCGGGGTGGAAGGTGACGGGCATGGCGTGGTCGCGGACCAGCGTCTTGACCAGCGTCTTGGCGTCTTCGGCCAGGTCCCACAGGCGGCGGGCGTTTTCCTTTCCGGCAGTCTTTTCCAGCCAGACCTGATCCTGCCGCTGGCCAGAGCCGACCTGCCCGCCGTTGCGGCCCGATGCGCCGAAACCGACGCGGTGGGCTTCCAGAAGGATGACGTCATAGCCCCGTTGCGCCAGATGCAGCGCGGCGGAAAGACCGGTATAGCCGCCGCCGACGACGCAGACATCCGCGCGGTGCTGGCCCTTCAGGATTGGAAAACGGTCCAGCGGGGCAGCGGTCGCGGCGTAGTGACTGGCGGGGTATTCGCCCCGCCGGTCGTTGATGTGCAAGAGGTTCATCAGACGTTGAGGAGCAGGTGCTCCCTCTCCCACGGGCTGATGACTTGCAGGAATTCCTTGTATTCGTTGCGCTTTACCGAATCGTAGACCTTGATGAAATCGACGCCCATCACCTCTTGCAGGGCGGTGTCGTC
>JAKQLM010000140.1 GCA_029567145.1 Pseudomonadota bacterium | reverse complement strand
CTGGGCACGTCCGACGCCTCGTAGGCCAGCGCCTGCGACAGCAGTTCGTCGATCCCATCCTCGGCCTCGGCCCCCAACCGGGCGATCAGACGCCTGCGCCCGTCATGGCGCTGCAGCGCACGCTCGATCAGGTCATAGGGGCGCAGGAAATCGGCCTGGCCCCGCAGATCGTCAAGGAAAGCCCGCGTTTCGGGGTGGGCGGGATGGTCACGCAGCGCCTCCCACAGATAGCCCTTCCGGCCCTGCGCCAGATGATACAGGTCGCGTTCGGTCCACCCGCACAGGGGCGATCGCAAGAGGCACGCCAGCGACAGGTCATCCTCGGGCGTGTCCAGAAATGCCAGCAGCGCCGACAGGTCGCGCACGGCAAGTTCCCCGCCCAGCTTCAGCCGGTCCGCCCCGGCGATGGGCAAGCCCAGTGCCTTGCAGGCGCGGATGATCTCGTGAAACAGCGACGACCGGCGCTGCACCAGGATCAGGAAATCCCCGTAGTGCACCCGCCGCGTGAGCAGCGCGCCATCGCGCACTTGCGGGATCTGCACCCCCGCTTCGACCGACTCGCGCATCCACTCGGCCAACTTCCGGGCCAGCACCACCCTTGGGTCTTCCGGGCTGCGGGCATCGACCGGGCGGAACCACTCATCCGGGTCGGGCGACTCCTCTTTCTCGATCACCGGCCAGACATCCACCCGGCCCGGCAGCGCGTCGTTGAAGGCCAGGTGCTGCGACGGCCCGCCCAGCGCCTGATGCTGCGCCGGGGTAAAGGTCGCATCCACCACGTCCAGCACGGCGCGGGACGACCGGAACGAATGCTCCAGCGACAGCGTCTCCAGCCCCGGCCCGCCCGCCAGACGCCCGCCGAAATGGTCGCGCTTCAGGTCAAAGGCCGCGACATCGGCACCCTGAAAGGAATAGATCGACTGCTTCTTGTCGCCCACCACGAACAGGGTCCGCGGCCGCACCCCCGCGCCTTCGCCGGCGATCAGTTCCTCGGCCAGGCTTTCCACCAGGTCCCATTGGTCGGGGCTGGTATCCTGCGCCTCGTCCACAAGGATATGGTCGATCCCGCCGTCCAGCCGGTACAGCACCCAGGCCGCCAGCGACGGGTCGCGCAGCAAGGCCCGCGCCTTGCCGATCAGGTCGTCAAAGTCCAGCAAGCCCCGGTCCGCCTTGCGCCGGGCGTAATCCGGCAGGAAGACGGCGGCAAAGTCATGCAGCGCGCGGGTCTTATCGGCGGCGGCAAGGGCAAGCCGCCTGGCCCGCGCCGCCTCGACCCGCAGCATCAGATCGTTGAGCGGTTCGATAAGGTCGCCAAGCCTTGGCCGCGTGTCCTTGGTCGGAAACTCGCCGACTTTCGCGGTAAAGTGTTTCGACGGATCCTTGCCGCCACCCTGATGCAAAAGCCATTTCTCAAGCACTTCCAGGGTTTTGGAGGTTGGCGACCCAAAGCCAAGCGCCCCCAACGCGCGCGCGGCCTTGGCATCGTTGGTCGATCCTCCCGCAAGCACGTCAACCACACCCGACATCCAGACAGCTTCGTCGCCGAAAAAGACATCCGCCAGGATGTCGCCCTCGGTCAGACCAGCGGGCAGATCGTAAAGCGCCGACAACTCTGTGGTGTCCGCGCCTGAAAACGCCCCCCGATGCCGGGAAATCTCTTCCACCAGCTTGCCGAAATCCTCTCCGGCCTGCACCTCGGTCAGGCGACGGACCACTCGCGCCTGCGGACCGTCGGCCATTTCCTCGACAATCTCGACCCGCATCAGCCGGGCGGCGCGGTCGTCCAGTTCGGCAAATCCCGGCGGCACCCCGGCCTCCAGCGGAAAGCGGCGCAGCAGACTGCCGCAAAAGCTGTGGATGGTCTGGATGCGCAGGCCGCCCGGGGTTTCGATCGCGCGGGCGAAAAGCTGCCGCGCGCGTTGCAGCCGGTGCGGCGGCAGGTCGTCCTCACCCAGCTTGCGCAGGGCGGTTTGCAGCGCATCCGTGGGGGCCATCGCCCATTCGCCCAGCCGCTTGAACAGCCGGTTCTGCATCTCGGACGCCGCTGCCTTGGTGTAGGTCAGGCACAGGATATGCTGCGGCTCGACCCCGCCAAGAAGCAGCCGCGCCACGCGGTCGGTCAGCACCCGGGTCTTGCCCGATCCGGCATTTGCCGACAACCAGGTGTTCTGCAGGGGCCGCGCCGCCGCGATCTGCGCCAGGAATGCCGGGTTCATGCCATGTCCTCCGGCTTTGGCGCGGTGGTCTGGTCCCATTCGCCATAGCGCGACAGGTGGTCGTAGTCGGTCTCGTCGTCGTCCTTCATCAACGCGCGCCGCGCGGTATAGCCCTGCTGGGGGCGGGCATAATCGGTCATCAGCCGCACGAATTCATCCCAGACCGTGCCGACATCGCCCGGTTGCAGGTCGGTTTCGACGGTCTTGAGCTCGGCCTTCAGCCCGACGAAGACGACTTTGGCCACATCCTCGGGGTCCACCCCCGGAAAGCCGCCGCGTTCGGCCATGGCTGCGGCCAGCAGAAGCTGCTTGTCATAAGTCTTCTGCATCTTTTCGGTCGGCGGATCGCCGGTCTTGTAATCCACAACCAGCAGGCGCCCATCCTCCTGCCGGTCGATCCGGTCGGGCTTGCCGATCAGGGCAAAGTCCATGCCCGCAAGATCCACCCGGCCGCCTTTTTCCAGCAGCACCGGGACACCCCCGGTCCGGGCCGACCAGTCCAGGAAGGCCGGGGCCGCCTTGGCCAGACGCGACCGCCAGATCGTGCGCGCAAGTGGCCAGGCGACGCGGTCGGCCAGCACCCGATCGGCCACCGCCATCAGCGCCGCGACATCGCCGCCACCGTCGCGGACGAACCGCTCCAGGATTTCGTGCAGCACCACGCCGCGTAGCCGGGGGTCGGCCTCGGGGCGCAGCGGGTCCAGCGGGCGCAGGCGAAGCACATGCCGGGCGTAGATCGCATAGGGATCGCGCACCAGCCGGGCCACTTCGGTCAGCGACAGCTGCCGGGGCCGCTTGTCCACCGGCGGGCGGGGCGAGGGGCGCGGCGCGGGATCGACCTTGGCCACGCTGTCGAACGCGGCGGCAAGGTCCAGCCAGCGCACCCCCTTTCGGCGCATGTCTTCCAGCGCCTCGGGCCCGCGGACCGTGGGCAGGCCGTCCATCAGGTTCACCAGCCGGTTCAGCCAGCGCGACGGCACGGTCTGCGCCTCGGCCCCCCGGACCGCGCGGGACAGCACCACGCGCGGCGCAGCGACCGCCTGCTGATAGTCATGCGCCGACAGGCCGATCTTGCGATCCGGCAAGAGCAGGCCCGCCTCTTTCCGCATCGCCCGGTTCAGCCAGGGGTCAGGAGGCGGCTGGGCGGGCCAGGTTCCGTCGTTCAGCCCACCCAGGATCACCAGATCCGCCCCCTGCCCCCGCGCCTCCAGCGTGCCCCAGATCATGATGCCGGGATGCACGGTTTCGGTCTCGCGCACCTCATGCCGTTGCAACACGCCATGGAACAGCGCCGCATAATCGCCGGGCGTGACATCGCCGCCCGCCCCAGCCTCGGCCTGCAACTCGGTCACGGCCTGCAGCGCCTTTTCGCCCGGCTTTTCCAGCCAGAGCGCACCCGAGCCTGCATCGGCAAAGCCCCGCGCCAGGCGTTCGGTGATGTCCAGATGCCGGGCGACCATGGCGGGCAGGGGCATCCGGCTGACGACCTCTTGCCCGCACAGCAGGTCGCCCACGATCCGCGCCCAGTCCGCCGCGCGGTCCAGCGTCACGCCCGTGGCCCAGGTCGCCAGACTGGCCGCATCCGGGAAGGCCGGGCCATGGCGGCGCAGGTGCAGCTCATATTCGCGCGTCAGGATCAGGTGCTGGCCCCTGCCGGGACCGGAAAACGCCAGCGGATGCTTCAGGATCGCCAGCAGCGCATCCCCGGTCAGCCGCTGCCCGAACAGCGCCGCAACTTGCCGCATCAGCCGACCGGGGGCCGACAGCGCCAGCGGACGGCCCGCAGAATCGTCCGGCCGGATGCCCCAGCGATCCAGTGCCGCCGTCACCCGCCGCGTCAGGTTGCGGTCGGGCGAGATCAGCGCCGCCCGGACCCCGTCTTCCGCCGCCTGCCGCAGGATCAGCGCCAGCGCAAACGCCTCGGCCCGTTCGCTGGGGGCTTCGATCAGGGTCATCCCTTCGGTCGCGGCCCCCAGGTCGGGCAGCTTTGGCCCCTCGGTCAGCCATTGGTCGGTGATCGGCGCAGGCCGCAGCGACAGCGAGATCAGCCGGTTTCGATCCGCCGCCGGGGCGGGGGTGATCGTCCAGCGCCGCACCGCCGCCGGCCCGCAGCCCAACAGGTCCATCACCCGGCGAAAGCGGAACTGGGGATGATCCTCGGCGGTCAGGGCGTCTTCCATCCCCTCCCAAACCTCGGGCGGCAGGTCGAAATCATAGCCCGGCAGCACCACCCACCCGGTCGGCAACCGCGCCACCGCCTGCATCAGCAGCGCCGTCGTCCCGCGTGACCCGGTCGATCCCGCGACGATGACCGGGGCATCGGGCGGCGTCACGGCCCAATGCCCGGCCAAAGCCAGCACCGCCGCCCGCAGTCGCGCTTCGGCATCCACCGCTTCGCCCCGCATCGCGCCCGCGACGATCCCCAGAAAGGCCTGCGTCCGCGCCCAGTGCGCCGAGTGGTTCGCCACATCCAGCGCGGCGATCCGGTCGGGGGTGACGCCTTCGCCCTGCATCTCCTCCATCAGCGCGGCCAGACTGTCGGCCAGATCATACAGCGCCGTGCGGGGGAAATCCGTCGCCCCGCTGGCCAGCAGCCCGTCCAGAAGTTGCGACAGCTCCAACCGCCGCCGCAAGGGCGACATCCGCGCCGGAAGGCTGACGGGGGCAAGATCGGCTACCTCGGTCACCAGCAGCAGCCGGGGCAGCAGACGCGCCCCTTGTGCCTGAAAACACTCGGCCACCCGCGCCCGCATCCGCTGCGTGTTCAGGATCAGGGTGACCCGTGCCAAAGCCTCGGGTGGCTGGCCTGCCAGCTTTTCCAGCAGCCCCGCCACCAGTTCGGCCGGAAAGTCGGCCCCCGGCGGCAGGGCGTAAAGATGGGAAGGGTCAGCCATGCCCGGCATCGTGCAGAAGCGTCTCGGCAACCGCAATCCCCTCGGGCCGCCCGACATCGCACCACGCCCCGTGATGGACGATGCCATGGGCGCGACCCGCCGCGATCATCGCGTCCCAGGGACGGTTCAGCGAGAATTTCGCCTCGGGCCAGGTCGCCAGCCGGTCGGTCGCGACGATAGCGGCGCCAATGTAGACGTGATCCTCGCCGCCCTGGCCTCGGTCGATCCGGCCGTCGGGATGCAGCCGGAAATCACCCGCCGCGCCATGCCCCATGGTCCGGTCCGCGGGCAGCAGCAGCAGCAACGTCTCCATCCGGGAGGGGTCCCAGGCGGCGGCAAGCTGCGCCAGCGGGTTCGCCCCGGTCCAGATTCCATCGCTGTTCAGAACCGCGACCGGGCCGGGTCCCAGCAGCGGCAAGGCGGCCTTCAGACCGCCGCCGGTCTCCAGGATCTCTGGCTCGGGGCTGATCCGCACGGACCGCCCGGCCAGATGCGCGGCGATCTGGTCGCCCAGGTAATGCGTGTTGACGACGATCCGCGTGACCCCTGCCGCCTGGTCCAGCGCGTGATCAATCAGCGCCTGGCCCGCCACCGGGATCAGCGGCTTTGGCCGATCCGCCGTCAGCGCACCCATCCGGGTGCCGAACCCGGCGGCAAAGATCATCAGCGGGAAGGGGAAGGCGGGCATTGGCGGGCAATCCGGGTCAGGACATCGGGCGTGGGCTCGGGCAACAGCCTGTCACAGACCGCCCGCACGTCCGCAAGGGCGGGATGCGTCAGGTTGCGCTGCAACTGGCCCCAGACGCGCGGGATCATCGGCAGATAGCCGGGCTTGCCCGCAACCAGCGCCAGACGGGCAAAGATGCCAAGGATGCGCAAGGCGCGCTGGGTGCCAAGGACGGCATAGGCCGCAGCACTGTCCCCCGCCTGTCCCGCGAACCGGGCAAGCATCGCCGTCTCGGTCGCAAGGGCCACATCGCGGCGCGCGTCCTGAAGAAGTGACACAAGATCATAAGCGGGCTGGCCCATCTGCCCCAGTTGAAAGTCCAGCACCCCCGCCCGCGCCAGCCCCGCCCGGCCCGGCAGCCACAGCAGGTTCTCGGCGTGAAAGTCGCGCAGGATCAGCACGCGGGGACCATCGGCGTGGGTCTGCAGCGCGGCACCCAGGCTGGCCTGGAACGCGACGGGATCGGGGCGCGCGCCAGTGGCGGCAAAGGCGTACCAGTCCAGCGCAAAGCCCGCCGCCGTGGCCCAGTCGCGGGCTGTGAGGTCGGGCAGGCCGGGCGGGGCGGGGCTGGCCTGCAGGTGCAAAAGCGCATCGACGGCCACGCTGTACAGCTCGATCTCGCGCGATGGATCGTTGGCCAGCAGGCGCGCATAAAGGTCGTCGCCCAGGTCCTCCAGCAGGATCAGTCCCCGGGTCAGGTCGGCGTGCAGCACCTCGGGCGCGGACAGGCCCAGGCCGCGCAGATGCCGCGCCATGGCGACGAACGCCGCCGGATCATCCGTGCCGCCGGGCGGGTTGTCCATCAGGACAGCCGTCGCAGCCCCCAGCCTTAGCCGTTCGTACCGCCGGTCCGAGGCATCTCCTGCCAGGTGAGTGCGCGTCGCCGCGCCCCAGCCCGCCTGCGCCAGGAACGCCGCGATGGCCTGCGACCGGTCAGACATCGCGCGCTGCCCGGATCAGGCCGGGCCTTCCGCCCGACAGGTGGACCCGCCGCCCCTCTCCGGCCTGCTCCAGCCGCAGGGACAGCGCGTCGGGCGGGACATGCGGGCCCAGCCGGTCGGGCCATTCAACCAGACAGATCGCGCGGGCAAAGGCGTCGTCCAGCCCCAGTTCCCAGACCTCATCGGGGTGGGTCAGGCGGTAAAGGTCGGCGTGCCAGATCTGCGCCTCGTTGCCGTCGCGGAGGTCGTCATAAACCTGCACCAGCGTGAAGGTGGGCGAGGGAACATCCTCATCCTGGCCCAGCCGAGCCCGGATGAAGGCGCGCGCCAGGTGGCTTTTTCCCGCACCGATCGGCCCCGACAGCAGGATCACATCCCCCGCCCGCGCCACCTGCGCCAGCCGGACGCCCAAAGCGGCGGTGTCGGCTTCGGTCGCAAGGTCAAGGGTGTCGGCGTCGGTCATGGGCCCCAGACTACCCGTCCGCGACAGAGCCGCAAGGGCCGGGCAGACAGCAGGGTGCGCGGTCATTCGCTCACGCGGTCCAGCGACGGCCCCGGGGCAGGATCCGGCCAAGGCTACGGCCGCTGGCAGCCTTTGCCAAACCTTGCGCAGGGGGAGTTTGGCTGGCCGCATGACTGACCGGCAAGTCATCTGCGCACCCGGGCCGACCGGACCAATCCCCCGACCAGACCCGTCAAAACCATCCCGGCAGAAGCCGGGCCAGTCGGAGGTCTTTCCCCGTAACGGGCCACCTGTCAGGCGGTCACCATCCCCCGCGCGACCTGGCCGAACATCGGGCTTATCGCCGCTTCGACCTGCCGGGCGCGGAAGGTGATCAGCGTGGCCCCGCCAGTCAACGGGCGGAACTTGCAGGCCAGAAGGCGACCGTCCAGCATCCGCGCCTCGCCGTCCCAGCCCGCCCGGTCGCCCATGGTCAGCACAAAGTCGGTGGCATCGTCCCACATCAGGCTGGGCGCGGTCTGGTCGCGCCACCAGCTGCACAGGGACCCGATCCCCGCATCCGACAGCATCACCGCCGGGTCGTGGCTCCACAGCTGTGCATAGGCCAGGTTCGACATCACCAGCTGACCGCCTTGCGAGAAGACCGCCACCGCCTCGTCCACCGTGTCGATCACCGATTGGCCCAGCTCCAGGTCGGCGCGGTAACGGCGGGTCCGGGTCATCTCGGTCGAGATATCCTCGAACATGAAGGCCAGCGCGCCGTTCGGATGCGGCCGTCCGATCACGCGGTAGGTCTGGCCGCCCGGCAGATTCCAGGTCTCCTCGAACAGGCCCGAGGCGGCCTCTTCCTCGACCCGCATCAGCTGCTTGCGCCAACTGCGATAGTCCTTCGGTTCCGGGATCATCGCCTTGGCGCGCATCGCGTCCAGCACCGCCGACAGGGTGGGGCGCGAGATCAGGAAATCGGGCGCCAGCGTCGTCAGGTCGGCCAGGGCCGGGTTGAACAGTTGCAGCACGCGGGCCCGGTCAAAGATCGCCAGACCGATGGGCAGGTCGGCAAAGGTCTTGGTCAGCGTCTGCATGAATTCGCGCAGCGAGGTTTCCGCCTGCACCGCCGAATTGGCGGCGATGCCGTAGCACAGCACTTCGTCCCCCAGGGGCACGCGCACCAGGTCGAACCACTCCGGTCCGGCCTGCATCTGCAGCTTGGCGCGCGGCAGCTTCATGTCGCGGGCGGCAGGCGGAATCTCGAACAGGCGGGGCAGCGGCCAGGTCAGATCCTCCCCTTCCGGCAGCAGTTCCACCGCGCGGATCAGGTAGGAGTGGTTGGCCCAGATCACCTGATCGTCCGGGCCTTCGCGCCACATCAGGACCGGCGCGCGCGCCAGCACCGTCCGTTGCGCCAACACCTCGTGCTGCAGCGCCGCCAGACCGACGGCCGAGCCCTGGCCCTGCACCATGTCGGCGGCCGCTTCGAACACCGTCAGCCGGGTCATCCCGGCGACCAGCTCGCCGCGCAGGACCAGCGGCGGCATCACCCCGGGGGCCGAAGCGACATGCACCTGACCCGACCGGGGTAGATTGGCCACGATGTCGGCCAGGCCCGGAAACGACGGGCCAAGCCGCACCAGCAGCCGTTGCCAGGCCCCGCGATCTTCGGCTTCGGGCAGCATCTGGCGCGCGGCCGAGGTGGCATCCAGAAGCCGGTC
>JAKQLM010000139.1 GCA_029567145.1 Pseudomonadota bacterium | reverse complement strand
ACAGTGACCAGGTCGCAGCGGTCGGGGCGGTTCCGTTCCCCCGCCAGCATCTCCTGCCAGTCGCCATAGGCGCGGTCGGGCGCCACGCCCAGACGTTGCGCGTAGTCGCGGCCTGCATCGGCCCGGTGATCCAGCGCCCCGGCCACTAGATTGAAATGCCCATCGGCGAGCGCGCCCAAGCGGTGGGCCGGGCCGATTTGGCTGCCTTCGCCGCCACCGATCATGCCCCAGTTCAGTTTTGCCATGATCCCCTCAGAAGCCGATGGATTTCAGATAGTCGCGGTTCTTGCGCGCGTCGTCGATGGGGCTGACATCCAGCGTCGGGTCGCAATCCTGTTCGACGGTACACCAGCCTTCAAAACGGGCGTCCAGCAGGATCTTCCGGATCGCGGGGAAGTCCACGTCACCGGTGCCAAGGTTGCAGAAGATGCCCTGGCCGCAGGCGTCATAGAAGCCGGTGCCATTCGCAATGACATCAGCCTTCACCTTCGGGTCGATATCCTTGAAATGCATGTAGGAAATCCGCCCGATATGGCGGCGCATGAAGGCGACCGGGTCAAAGCCCGCATAGGAATGGTGCCCGGTGTCGAAACAGATCTTCAGGACCTTTTCGTCCACCTCGTCCAGTAGCCGCTCCAGTTCGGGTTCAAAGTCGATGAACCCGGCGGCATGGGCATGGATGCCGACGGTCAGGCCGTACTCCTCGGCGCCCATCTTGGCCACGGTGGCGATCCGGTCGCGGAAAGCGGTCCATTCGGCCGTGTCCATCTGTTCGGCAGCCTCGGCCCGGCCTGCGGTTGGTGCGCGGCGGGGCGAGATGCTGTCGATCAGGACAAGCTGTTGCGCGCCATGGGCGACCAACGCCTTGCAGGTCCGGGTGGCTGCATCCAACACTTCGTCCCACTTTTCCGGGTCGTGGAATGGCCGGAAGACGACGCCGCCGATCAGTGTCAAGTCATCCTGTGCCAGTGCCTCGCCCAGTATGGCGGGGTCTTCCGGCATGAAGCCGATCGGACCAAGCTCGATTCCCTTGTAGCCGGCGGCAGCACAGTCCGACAGCACCCGCCGCCAGGGCGGATTGCGCGGGTCGTCTGCAAATTCGACACCCCAGGAGCAAGGTGCGTTGCCGATATGGATGGTCATGGAGTTCCTCATGCCTGGGGAACAGCGTGCCAGCGGCCGCTGTCGGATGCCTTGAAGGCGGTGTCGATGATCCGGCTGACGGCAAGCCCGTCGCGGAAGGTCGGCCAGACCGGATCGCCGGTGGCGATGGCGGTCAGGAAATCCTTCGCCTCGATGATGATCTGGTCC
>JAKQLM010000137.1 GCA_029567145.1 Pseudomonadota bacterium | reverse complement strand
CCGCGTGAAGCGCGAAGACCCGCGCGGCATTCTGGTGCTGACTTACAACCGCCACGCGGCGGCTGAGATCCGCGAACGCCTGCGCCGCCTGATCGGGGACGATGCGGCGGGGGTAACGGTCTCCACCTGCCACGCGCTGGCGATGCGGCTGATGGGGGCGAGCTTTGCGGGCGACGCCGAAGGCCCGCGCGACTTTGACGGCATCGTCATGCAGGCCGTGGCGCTCTTGCGCGGGGACGGCATGACCAAAGCCGAGGCCGAGGCTCTGCGCGAGACGCTGATCCAAGGCTATCGCTGGCTCTTGGTCGATGAATATCAGGACATCGGCCCCGAGGAATACGCCCTGATCGGCGCGGTGGCGGGGCGGTCGCTGGAAGATGACCTGCGCATCAGCCTGTTTGCCGTGGGCGACGATGACCAGAACATCTACGCTTTCGCCGGGGCCAGCATCGATTTCATCCGAAGGTTCGAAGCCGATTACTCCGCCAAGCCTGTCTGGCTGACCGAGAACTATCGCTCGACCGCTCATATCATTGCGGCGGCCAATGCCGTGATCGCTCCCGCTGCTCGGCGCATGAAGGCGGGTCACGATATCACGGTGAACCGCGCCCGCGCCAAGGTAATGCCGGGGGGCGATTGGGCGGCGCTGGACCCGGTGGCGAAAGGGCGGGTCAGCCTGCTGGACGTGGGCGGTGATGCCGCGCAGGCGGTGGCTGCACTGGACGAACTACAGCGCCTGTCCCGGCTCAACCCCGATTGGTCATGGCGGCGCTGCGCCGTGATTGCCCGCGACTGGCGGCGGCTGGAACCCGTTCGCGCCTATGCCGAGGCGCTGGACATCCCCATCGACATGGCGAATGAGAAGCCGCTCACCCTCTGGCGCATGCGCGAGATGCAGGGTTTCGTCCGTACCCTGTTGGCAGATCGAACCCGGCTGCTGACCATCTCTGATCTGGTCGCGATCCTGAATGCGCAGCCGCAATCCCGCTGGACCGACCTGATAGGCGAAGGCATTGGTACTCTGGCACGCGAACTGGTGGAAAAGGCCGCCCCGGTGCCCGACATCGTGCAATGGTTCGGCGAATGGGCGCGGGAGGTGCGGGGCGAACAGCGGGGTCTGCTGCTGATGACGGCCCATCGCGCCAAGGGACTGGAATTCGATCACGTCGCGATCCTGAACGGCGGCTGGGATCGCCCGTCGCGCGGCGAGGATGCCGACGCTCCACGCCGCCTGTTCTATGTCACGATGACGCGGGCGCGGTCCACGCTGACCGTACTGACCGATGGACCGCATGCCCTCGTGCAGCCCGGTGACGCTGTCCTGTCCCGCCGCGTTACCCCCGACGCTGCCGCCCTGCCGCGCGCCCGCCTGC
>JAKQLM010000129.1 GCA_029567145.1 Pseudomonadota bacterium | reverse complement strand
CATTCCCGACACTTGAAGACGTCGCGCTCCAAAATCGCCATGCGCAGCACCCGCCAACGTGCAGTGCGAGTCACCTTCTTGGAATGCCGGTGATGATCCTTGCGCGCGCCGATCATGCCCATGTCACCCGCGCCTTGGCCTTTGGCCTGCCAGCGATCCGCGCGCCCTCTGCCACCGCCAGAACCGCAGCTGCAGCCGCGTCAATCCGTCCGGTCGATCGGGCCTTGGCGAGTTTGAGGTTGTTTGCCGGGTCACGCAGGCAGACCGCATCTGCGAAGGCAGACCGCAGCAAGAGCGACGGCTTCGACCTGACCTTGCCGTCGAAGACCGCGCGGCGGAACCGTTCGCAGTCTTCGCCCCCGTCGCGAAAGCCTTGCCCGCGCCAGACCATAGGCGCGCGAATGCCGCCCCGGTCCAGCGCCTCGGCAAGCTCGGATTGCTTGTATCGGTCCATGGTAATGGCCGCGACAGCGCTGCCCTGCACATGGTTTAGCACCTCGACCAGCCAAGCCGCGACGGGGACGGTCTTGTCACCCATGACTGACAGCTCGCCCCGGTCCTGCATCTGCACATAGCGGTCGCCAACCGCGTCCACCTGGCCCCGGTCCAACAGGGACGGGCGCGACGGGAACGTGCCCCGGACTTCAAGTCTCCCGGTTTCCGGCCAGTAGTATGCTGCAGCCGTCATGGAAGATGACCCGCCAAGGTCGATTCCGATCACAACCTGTCCCTCACGGGCTGGCAGCTCCGCCACCTCGCAAGCCATCCATTCGTCAATCGTCACCAAGAGGTCGCGAGACTCGCCGCTGACCCGCTCATTCCGGTTGTAAAGCCGGAAGCTGGTGAGGCTGGACCCGCCCCGCGCAATGGCGCGCTCTGCAGTCGATTTCAGCCATTCAAGGCTGGATCCAATGCCATGATCCGCGCCGGGGTTTGCTATCATCAGCGACGGCAAATCATCGGCGGGCAGGCCCGGCGGGGGGCGATGTTCCTGCACATAGGTGCCGGGCAGCGGGTCATCAATCCACTTCGAGAACGGGTGCGTGTCATCCGCCGCCGATGTGGAAATGATCAGGCCGCGCCCGCCGCGCTTGCCCAGACCGGACATCAGCGCCGACTCCAGAAGGTCACCCTTCTCAAGCTCCCAGTGGCCGCGCTCATCCATCAGGACCATGGTCGGGGCAGAGCCAAGCGCAGACTTCCCGTCAGCTGCCAAAACCCGCAGGACGTGCCCGCCGCCGTCGCCTTCATATTCGATTTCCAGACGGGGGGCGCGGCGGTAGATCAGCTTGCGCTTAATCTCCAGGGGCAGGCTCTCGCAGAAGCCCGCAACAAAGTCCCATGCCACCCGGCCCTGATCTCGCGTCCGGGCAGCAATCAGCACCTCGCGGCGGGGCTGACGGTCCCAGATTCCAAGCAATCCGCCCAAGGCGATGCCCGATGATAGCGCGGTCTTGGCATTGCCCCGGCCAATCGACAGGACCGCTGCCGCGATGTCATCACCCAAAGCCCCGGTCACGAATTGGCGCTGAAAGGGTGCCAATCTGACGGCCTGCCCGGAATTTTTTCCCTGGGGAATTTTCAGGCTTTCCAGAAAGTTGACGGCCTTTTCTGCCGGGCTGCCCTGCCCGTCGCGCGCGAAAACGCGTAAGTTATAAGCTCGGTCCCCGCTAGGAAGCAAATTGGCGGCATTGGGACCATTTCCGAAGAGGTCTGACTGATCAGGCTGCATGAGCACGGCTTTGCTCCTTTGCCCATTCGATGACCTTCGTTGCAATCTGCCGCTCGGTTGCCTGGTAGGCCTTGGGTGGAGTGGTCCACGGCATGGCGTAGCCGCCCGCGACGTGAAGCGGGGTCAGGTCTCGCAGCGATATCCGATGACCTTCGTCCGACAGCCACTTGTTCCACTCAAGGGCCTGCCATTCCCCAGCTTTGACAAAGGACTGCAGGTGTGAAGCAGGTCGTGCGCCCTTCCTTTGTTCAGAGGATTGTTCCTTCATTATATGCGAGTTGCACCCGTGCGACCTTTCTTCCGCACCAGTGCGACCTTTGATTGGGTGTTTAACCTTGCACCCGTGCGACCTTTTCGCTGTGGATTGAGCGGGCTTTTTCAACCCTTCACGCGAGGCACTGGCAGGGCGCAAGGTCACGACACTGCCGGGTGCTATCATCAAATAGACAGACTTGACTCCATGCCCACGGCCTACTGTGCGGGCAAGCCAACCAGCTTTCTCAAGGTCACCAATGGCCCGGCGCGCGGTGTCTTCGGTAAGGCCAGAGGCATCGCACAGGCTGCCAAGGCCGGGGTTCAGCTGCCCCGTTTCGTCGTTCGCGAACGACCACAACGCGACGGCCAAACGGACTGCGCGGGGCAAGAGGTCCGGCTGCTTCGTGACGGCCTTCAACCACTCGTGCCGGTTCGGGTTCACAGTGCGACCCTCCGGTACCGGGCAGCGATCCGGGCCATATGGGGCGACATTCCATTGCTCTTGCCGTCTCCTGCCCCGCGCACATCGAAGCTGGCGGACGCCTGATCTGCGATTGCCAGAAGGATAACTTCGGGCACGTCTGCGTGGGTTTCCCCGAACCCCGCCTGATACTCGATCACCACCAGGCCGCACGGCTTGCAGGCACTGAAATGCAGGGCAGGTCGAAGCCCGGCTATAACCGCGAAGTCATCAAACGGAAGGCCATCCACGGTGATAGAGACGGACACCGGATCAGCCAATGGCGCGACGGGCAGAGCCATCATTGACCGTTGAACGCGACCTTCAATGGTCACTTGGACTGTCTGCAGAAGAAGTGCGGTCTGAGTGTAGCTCTCGAATTCCAGCGCAGCAGCGGAGGCTATCGCCCCCACTTCGCTCAAGAGGTCGACCATATCTGCACGGCAATGCACTGCGACTGTTTCTAGGTCGAAGGGACATCCTTCGGCAATGGGAGTGCGCTGAACGATCATGTGGCTGCCCCCCGGTTTACAGGTGCTGTGCAACCCATTGATTTCGGAAGGGGCGTATTGGCGGGGCGTTTACAGCCTCGCCCAATGTTTTCAAGCGCGTCCGATGGATTGCAAATCCGTGAAGACCGGTTCGATTCCGGTACCCGCCTCCACCTTCCCCGGTTCGGCTGTCTGATCGGCGTCTGCGCAACGCAGGGCCAACTTGTTGACGGATACGCGAAAAAAGGGTGAAGCCGCGCGGGCCACACGTTATAGTGCAGCAGATTGCTTGTGGCGCGGGGGAAGACCTTCCCACCCGCAGATGTGGTTTGCGGCCGATCGGGCCGACGCATCGGGGCACAGGCGCAAGGACGGAGGCGACAGTTGGGCAGATTCATTCTTGGTGCGATGTTTGGTGGGGTGGTTGTCATCGGGGGCCTGGTGGTCGGATCGGCCTTGTTCCCGCCGACGCCCGCCAATGCCCCCGTCCAGGCCGAGGCCGACGCGCCGGAGGTGACCGCGCCCGAGGCGGTGGAGCCGGTCGCCGAGGCTGAGCCTGAAGCGGATCCTGTGCCAGAGCCTGTCGCAGAACCCGCGCCCGAGGGGGCTGCAGAACCGGCGGCCAAGGCTGTTGCCGACCCGGAGGGGGCTTCCGAAGGCGTGACCGACCCGGCGCCCGAGACAGCTGCGGCAGAGCCTGCCCCGGCGGAAGACGCCCAGATGGCCGAGGCGACCGCCCCGGCAGAGCCCGAGCCGCAGGTCCTGGAGGACCAGGCCCCCGCGCCAGAGGTGGTCGGCGACCCCGCCGCAGAGGGTGCCGCCGCGACGGAACCCGCGCCCGATCCGGTTCCCGAGGCCGCGCCCGAAGCGGTCGCAGAGCCTGCGGTCGAGGTGGCCGAGGTTCCGGTTCCCGAGCAACCCGCCGAACCGGCCCAGCCGCCCGCAACGGCGCCGGACGCAGTTGCCGCCGTCGATGCGGTGCCCACGCCCGAGCCTGCAGAAATGGCCCCCGAGCCCGCCCCGGTCGAGTTGGCCGAAGCGGCCCCCGAGCTTGCGCCAGAGGCGGCGCCCGAGCCGGTTGCCGAGCCGGTCGCCGAGCCGGTCGCTGAGCCGGTCGCTGAACCGGTCGCCGAGCCGGTCACTGAACCGGTCGCTGAACCGATTGTCGACGCCTTGGCCGAGCCTGTCGTGGAGCCTGCGCTGCAGCCGGCCGAAGCGACCCCCGTTCCGGAAGCCGACCCTGCCCCGGCTGCGCCGGAGCCGGAGGTCGCCGAAGCGCCCGAGGCGCTGAATACCCCGGAGCCGGCCCCGACCGAGGCGGTCGACCCTTCGGTATCGGACGCGGCCCCCGAAGCGAGCGCGGAGGTCGCGCCCGAGGGTGCCCCGGAAGCTGCCCCCGAGACTGCCCCCGAGACTGCCCCCGAGACTGCACCGGAAACTGCACCGGAAGCCACTCTGGAGGGTGCCCCG
>JAKQLM010000127.1 GCA_029567145.1 Pseudomonadota bacterium | reverse complement strand
AGGATGCCGCAGCCGCAATGGCCGATCATGGCGTAAAGGTCGTCCAGCTTGGGCGCCGCGACCGCCAGCACCTGATCCAGCGCCTGCCGCTGGTCGCGCAGCCGGTCGGTGTCGGGCGCGCGTTCGACAGGCGGGGCAGAGGGGTCCAGCCCGTGCTTCAGCCAGGATCGTTGCCACGACGCCGCCAGCCGCGACCGCGCCGCTTCGGTGCCCGAAGACAGGGTGCCCATCACCCGGGCCACATGATCGCCAGTGCGTGCCAAGGCTCCTCCCATCGGCGTGCGGGGTGAGGTTAAGCGCGTCCCGGCAGATGGCAAGCGAAAGCTGCCTGACACGCAGCTGTCATGCGGGCGTCTTACCATTGATCATCCGGGGACTTTGCGCCCCGCTGCATGGGACCGATGATGACCGACACCGCGTTCTTCCCCGAAGACCTGCCGCCTGCTCCGAGCTTTACCTACTCGCACCCCGGACAGTCGCGCTTTCGCCGCAGCCTGATCCGCGTGGTCGAAAAGGTCAGCGGCCAGCCCCGGTTGCACCGACTGTGCCGCGACTGGCAGGCGGGCGGAAAGCGTCAGGGCGAGTCGGTGTTCCACGCCGCCCTGCGCCTGTTGCAGGTCGAGCCCGAAATCCGGGGCGGCGAGAACCTGGCGCGGGTGCCCCTGTCGGGGGGCCTTCTGATCGTGGCGAACCATCCGTTCGGGATTCTGGACGGGCTGACCATCGGACGGCTGGCGATGCACCTGCGCGGCAATGCGCAGATCCTGACCAACAGCCTGTTGTGCCAGGTGCCCGAGGTCGCCCCGCATCTGCTGCCGGTCGATTTTTCCCCCACCGCCGAGGCGCGTCGCCTGACCAGTGCCACCCGGCGGCGGGCGGTGGACCTGCTGGCGGCGGGGCAGACCGTGGCGATCTTTCCGGCGGGCGGGGTGGCGACGGCGAATGCGCCGGTCAAGGGCCGGGCCTGCGACGCGGACTGGCACCCGTTCGTCGGGCGTCTGGCGACCTTGCCGGGGGTGACCACCTTGCCGGTGCATTTCAGCGGCCAGAACTCACGCCTGTTCCAGATCGCGAGCCACGTGTCCTATCCCTTGCGCGTGGCGCTGATCTTTCACGAGACCCGCCGTCGCATCGGTCGCCCCTTGCGCCTGACGATTGGCGAGCCGGTCGCTGCCCCGGTGCTGGCCACGCTGGACCGCGACCAGATCGCGCGCGACCTGCGTCGGCGGACGATGGCGCTGGCCGGTCCGGGCAGGGGCGACCCGCACGAGGTCTTTGTCTGGCCTGCCCACGTCAAGTGGTGACGCAGGACCGGGCCGCGCCGAGACGCGGGGCCCGGTCGGGTTCAGCGCAGGATCGTCCGGCTGTCGGGCAGCCGCAGCCAGACTTCGACCCGGCGGTTGCGTTCGCGGCCGACCTCATCCTCGTTGCACGACAGCGGCAACAGTTCGCCGTAGGACAACGCGGTCAGCGCAGCGGTTGCGGCGACCTCGGGCGGCAGGATGTCCAGCAGGATATCGCGCACTTCGTCGGCCCGGGACTGGGCCAGCGACGTGTTGCGGTCCCGGTCGCCGATGCTGTCGGCAAAGCCGACCAGCAGAACCTCTTGCCCGGAAAAGTCGCCGGACTGGATCAGGTCGGCCAGGGCCTGCACGTTCCTGACCGATTCACTGTCCAGCGTGGCCGACCCGCTTTCGAACCGGAACGACAGCGACAGCCGGTCCGCCCCGCGCAGGTCGCGCATCATGTCGGTGTACTGCCGACCACTGAAATCGGGTTCCACGGCGGCGGTGTGGATCAGCGCCATGCCCATGTCTTCCAGCCGCATCCGCTCCAGCTCGCGGTCGACAAAATTCGCGCTGGTGATCCAGGGCTGCGCCTCGCGGGTCTGGGTCCAGTCCAGGAAGGCCCGCGCCTCGGGGTGCATGTCGCCGGGCAGTTTGAACGCGAACAGGCGGCGGGACAGCGAATAGCCTTCGATCTTCATCCGGAAGTCCGAAGGCTCTGACTGCAAGCCGCACACTTCGCGGATCGGCATCAGCTTGACGTTGTTGCCGCGCGCCAGCCAGCGCCCGACATAGCCGATCGAGCCGGGTTCGGCCTTCACCGCATCGACCAGCTGGTAATAGGTGTCGTGGCGCTGCACGGTCGCGGTTTCGTCGCGGCCAAGTGGACGGACAAGGCCGTTCAGCATCACGTCGCGGTCGCCCTGGCCTTCCTGATAGGTCTGCACCACGATCGGCACATCGCCGCCGCCCAGCTCCAGCCAGTTGGTGATCTCGCCGGCATAGATCTTTGCGACCTCTTCGGCAGAAATGTCGCGGATCGGGTTGGCTGTGTTCAGGATGATGACGATGCCGTCGACGCCCAGCACCATTTCGTCCTGCGTGCCGCGCAGATCGTCGTAGCCCGCCGCAACCAGCTTTTCGATGTCGCCATCGTTCATCGGGCGGTCGGTCAGGCCGATCTCGGCCACGCCGTCGATCAACGCCGGAACCGCGGTGCCCGAGCCCTTGGTCTGCAGGTCGATCTCGGCCCGCAGCGTGCCGTCCGGGTTTGTCAGGCGGACCGTGCGAATGCCCTCCTCGCCGCTTTCGATCAGTTCGAAGCTTGCACCAAGCGAGTCGGCATAGCCTTGCAGCAGGCTGGGGATCAGCGTGGTCCCGACCGTGCGCGACCCGTGGATGCCAAAGCGCTGACCGGCGTCGGCTGTCGCAGCAGGTTCGGGCGCCGGGGTCGCCTCGGCAACGGGCGTCGGTTCGGGCGTCGGTTCGGCGACAGTTTCGGGGGCGGGTTCGGCGGCAGGTTCGGGGGCGACGGTTTCTGCCGGGGCAGGCGCGCTGCCTTGCGCCGCTTCCAGCGCCAGCATGCAGGCCGCGCCCGAGCAGTTCACCCGGTTGGCATCCACCCGCATGATCCCCATGCGCCCGGTGTTGACGATGAAGGCGCCGTTTTCAAAGCCGATATAGCTGCCCTGGATCGAGATGGTGCCATCCCGAGAGGACAGGATCACCGTGTCGGGGGCATTGGGGTCGATGGTCTGGGCCCAGGTTGGCTGCGGGCTGGCACTGGCGGCCAGACTGACAGCTGCGGCAATGGCCGTCCTTGTCAGGGTTAAGCGGAAAAAATCGCGCATTGGTACTGTCCTGTCGCTTGCATGAGATCGCTGGCTGGCCCCTAGAACCACGCAAAAATTGACTGAAGTTTGTCGAAAGCGCGGAGAACGTGCCTGCTGACAGCTGAATGCAACCACAGGATGAATTGATCCGGATCAAGATTCTCGGGTGTGGCGAGTTGCATGCGAAAGCCCGTGGGCGTCATCGCACGGCCAAGGGCCGCCCCCGAACCGATTCGCACGGACCGATACGCACAGGCCACCGGCACAGGTCCGATGCGCGGGCGTCCGGGGCTAAAGGCTGGCGGGTTCGGTTTCCATCGCCGGGCAGGCGATCTCCAGGCCCTCGGCCCAGATCACCTCGTCCTCGGCAAAGCGCAGGGTGAACAGGACCGCTTCCGGGATGGTTTCGCTCAGGACGAACTGGCCATCGGCCAGCCGCGCGGCGGGCACGACGGCGACGGGTTGGCCAAAGATCGCCTTGGCCCGCCAGTCGCGGATCACCACCGGCTGACCGGGGGCCAGCAACAGGTCGTGTTCGGGCCGGTCATGGCCCTGGGTCGAGGCGGTGATGCGGATCATACGCAGCATCCGGCGGCGCGAAACCGAGATCGAGCCGACCCGGCGTGCGCCCGACCGTGTGATCACCCGGTCGCCCGGCTCCAGAAACTCGACCGGAAGGATGCCGTCCAGCGTGCGCACCAGCGACCCGGCAAGAATGCCGACCGGATGAAGACCCGCGTCATCGACCTGGCCCTGTGCCCGCATACCGTCCGCCATGATGTCCCCAACCGTGACCCTTGCCGTGGTTTTCACACGGGTTTGTGACCCGCGTTCGGTCGGGCTTTGCTCATTTCGGGGCAGAGCTGCCGCGATCCGGCACCACTTGCGGCAGAAAGATGGCGGTCGATTGCCTCTCGCGCCCTTGCCCGGGCTTTGCTAGAACGCATCGGGTTGCGCACCTGTGCGGGTGTGGCGAAATTGGCAGACGCACCAGATTTAGGTTCTGGCGCCGCAAGGCGTGGGGGTTCAAGTCCCTCCACCCGCACCAGCCGACCCTTGTGGGCGGGCGATGTCCAGTCGGGCGAATTACCCCTTACACCGGGCTTCAAGCTTTGCTAGAAGGCGCGCGAACTTGCGCGGGGGTCCCCCTTGCGCCGTTACGTTATTGCGCATCCGCGCCACAGAAGATCTTAGGAAGGACACCTCAGCATGCAGGTCACCGAGACCCTGAACGAAGGCCTCAAGCGCGGCTACACCATCACCGTCTCGGCGGCCGAACTGGACGCCAAGGTGCAGGAAAAGCTGCTGGAGGCCCAGCCGGAAGTCGAGATCAAGGGCTTCCGCAAGGGCAAGGTCCCGCTGGCGATCCTGAAAAAGCAGTTCGGCACCCGTATCCTGGGCGACGCGATGCAGGAAGCCATCGACACCGCGATGAAGGACCACTTCGACACGACCGGCGACCGTCCGGCGCTGCAGCCCGACGTCAAGATGCAGGGCGGCGAGACCTGGAAAGAAGGCCAGGACGTCGTGGTCGAGATGACCTATGACGCGCTGCCCCCGATCCCGGAGATCGACGCGGGCAAGATCAAGCTGGACCGTCTGATCGTCAAGGCTGACGACAAGGCGATTGACGAGGCGCTGGAAAACCTGGCCGGGTCGGCCAAGGATTTCGACGACCGCAAGAAGGGGTCCAAGGCCAAGGACGGCGATCAGGTCGTGATCGACTTCAAGGGCTCGGTCGACGGGGAGCTGTTCGAGGGCGGCTCGGGCGACGACTATCCGCTGGTTCTGGGCTCCAACTCCTTCATTCCGGGCTTCGAGGCGCAGCTGGTCGGGGCCAAGGTCGGCGACGAAGTTTCCGTCAACGTGACCTTCCCGGAAGCTTACGGTGCCAAGCACCTGGCCGGGAAAGCGGCCGTGTTCGCCTGCACCGTGAAAGCGGTCAAGGAACCGAAACCGGCGGACATCAACGACGATCTGGCCAAAAAGTTCGGCGCCGAAGACCTTGCCGCGCTGAAATCCCAGATCGCCGAACGGCTGGAGGCTGAATACAAGGGCGCTGCCCGCGCGGTCCTGAAGCGGTCGCTGCTGGATCAGCTGGACGGCATGGTCAAGTTCGACCTGCCCGCCAACCTGGTCGAGGCGGAAGCCGGTCAGATCGCCCACCAGCTTTACCATGAAGAGCATCCGGACGATCACGGCCACAGCCATGGCAACATCGAACCGACCGACGAGCACAAGATGCTGGCCGAACGCCGCGTGCGTCTGGGCCTCTTGCTGGCTGAAATCGGTCGCAAGGCCGAGGTCACCGTGTCCGACGCCGAGATGACGCAGGCCGTCCTCGCCGCCGCGCGCCAGTATCCGGGGCAGGAACGTCAGTTCTTCGAATTCGTGCAGAAGAACCAGCAGATGCAGCAGCAACTGCGCGCGCCGATCTTTGAAGACAAGGTCGTCGATCACATCGTGGCTCTGGCCAAGGTGTCGGACAAGGAAGTGTCCAAGGACAAGCTGCAAAAGGCCGTCGAGGCGCTGGACGAAATGTAATCTTCCCCAGGGGGAAGGATCAGGCCGCGCCTTCGGGTGCGGCCTTTCCATTTTGCGGGCTGCGGATCACCACCAGCCCGGCGCCGATGATCACGGCGATGCCCAGCCAGCCCACGGGGTCGGGCAGGTCGCCCCAGACCAGCCAGCCCCACAACACGGCCCAGAACATGAAGCTGTATTCGAACGGGGCCACGGCGGACGACGGCGCGATCCGGTAGGCGTGGGTCAAAAGCGTCAGCCCCACCGCCGCGATCAGCCCGCAGGCGGCCATCAGCGCAAGGTCGGTTCCCGAAGGCGTCACCCAGCCCCGGGTCAGAAACGCCAGCGACGGGTGCGACTCCTCGGCCAGCGTGCCAGAGCCGTAGACCGCCGACAGCCCCAGCGCGCACAGCAGAAAGCAGGCGTTGCCCCAGAAGGCCATGGCAGCCGCCGACTCTGTCCGGCCCAGGGGCCGCGCGGCGACCATGGACAAGGCGTATCCCAACGCCCCAAGGACCGGCAGCAGGGCCGCGATCTCGAACCCGGCAGTGCCGGGCTTGACGATCAGAAGCACGCCGAAAAACCCCGCTGCCACGGCACTGGCGGCCGTCAGGCTGACCCTTTCGCCCAAAAGGACCGCCGCCGCGATGGTGATGAACAGCGGACCGGTGAAGAACAGCGCCACGGTGTCGGCCATCGGCATGGTCGCAAGGCCCAGATAGTAGGCGGTATAGGCGACAAAGCCGAACAGCCCGCGCCCCAGCATCTTGCGCCAGCCCGGCGTTAGGATGGTGGACAGCCGCCCGTCGAACCACCAGACAATCGCCAGATGGAAGGGCAGGGCGACCAGGCTGCGCAGGACCATGGCCTGATGCAGGGGATAGTTGCCCGACAGTTGTTTCAGGATCAGGTCCTGCACCGAAAAGACGGCAATTCCGGCGACCAGGGCCAGGATGCCCTGCAATGTGGCTGAGGCTCGCATGGCGGTCAGGCTAGCCGCGCGCCGGGCCGTATCTGTCCTGCCCCCGACACGCCCCGGTCAAAGCGCGGCAAGCGCGGTGGCGGTCCGGGGCGATCTATAGTTGGATCGCACAGCGTTCGGGACGCGGCGCCCGGGTCAGGACGCCAAAGCGGGACAGGGCCGCAGTCTTTATCGGTCCGGTGATCCTCCATCAGGCCCCGGCGCAGGTCATGCGAGGCGGCCGGGGGCCGACAAGCTGTGATCCGTCTTGATGGTCTGCAGGTTTCGCATTTGTCGACCATCGACAAATCAAACGAAAACCGCGCCCGGTCGCCCGGGCGCGGTTTCTGGTAACCCCTTGCGAGGTAAAGACTTACTCGTCCGACGCGGCTGCGCCCATTTCGTCGAACAGTTCGGCGATCTCGAACTCGGCTTCGGCTTCGGCCTCGGCGGCAAGCTCGGCAATCGACTTGCCCGAGGCCTGCAGTTCGGCTTCTTCCACCGAACGCGCGACGTTCAGCTGGATTTTCACCGCGACTTCCGGGTGCAGTTGCACCGAAACGGTGTGGATCCCCAGATCCTTGATCGGGCGGTCCAGCACGACCTGACCACGGTGGACGGTAAAGCCCGCCTCGGTCGCGGCTTCCGCCGCATCGCGCGGGGTGACCGAGCCATACAGCGCCCCGGCGTCAGAGGCCGAGCGGATCACCACGAAGGTCTGGCCGTCCAGCTTGGCGCCGACAGCTTCGGCTTCCTTGCGGGTTTCCAGGTTGGTGGCTTCCAGCTGGGCTTTCTTGACCTCGAACGATTTCACGTTCGTGTCGTTGGCGCGCAGCGCCTTGCCCTGCGGCAGAAGGTAGTTGCGGGCATAGCCGTCCTTGACGTTGACGACTTCGCCCATCTGGCCAAGCTTGGCCACGCGTTCCAGAAGGATCACTTGCATGGTCTGGTGCTCCTTATTTCACGGCATAGGGCAGCAGGGCGAGGAAGCGGGCGCGCTTGATGGCCGTGGCCAGTTCGCGCTGCTTCTTGGCCGAGACCGCGGTGATGCGGGACGGAACGATCTTGCCGCGCTCAGAGATGTAGCGCTGCAGAAGACGCGTGTCCTTGTAGTCGATCGCCGGAGCATTGTCACCCGAGAAGGGGCACACCTTGCGGCGGCGGAAAAACGGTTTGTTCGCCATGTTCTTTGTCCTTTCTTCGGATCAACGACGCGGAGCGCCGAACGACGGGCGGTCGCCACGGTCGGCGCCACGATCCGGGCGGTCGCCACGGTCGCCGCCAAAGCTCGGGCGTTCACGGCGTTCGCCGCCGAACCCACCACGGTCGCCACGCTCTTCGCGGTCATCGCGCTTCTGCATCTGGACCGACACGCCTTCGGCATGCTTGTCGACCTTGATGGTCAGCACGCGCATCACGTCGTCATGCAGG
>JAKQLM010000116.1 GCA_029567145.1 Pseudomonadota bacterium | reverse complement strand
AATGCGGCCCATGAATTGGGGAGGTCCGTCGACACAATTTGGGAAGACATGGGGACCTATATGGTGACCAGCCCTGGCCATGAGGGTGTTCGCAGGCTCTTGCGTTTTGGCGGGCCAAGCTTTGTCGACTTCCTGCATTCGCTGGAAGAAGCGCCGGGTCGCGCACGGCTGGCGATGCCCGGGCTTGAACTGCCCGAGGTCAGCCTGACGGAAACCGCGCCAGATCGTTTCCGCGTCGAATGCGCCTCGCGGATCAAGGGGGTGCAGCGGGTGCTGGTCGGAATGCTGACTGCGATGGCCGACGATTACGGCGCACTTTGCCTGATTGAAGCCGAAGGTCGCGACCGGATTGCCGTGCAGGTGCTTGACCGCGCCCATGCCAGTGGCCGTAGGTTTGACCTCTCCAGACCGGAGCGGCGCGAATGATGCATGACATGTCCGGGCAGGAAATCCGGCTGGGGATCGAGGCCCTGTCGCGTTTCATGCCGATGCACCTGTTGCTGGACGCCGAGGACCGGGTTCTTAGCGTCGGTCCCACTTTGCAGCGGGTGCTTGACGGGATTTCCACCCTTGGCGCACGGTTCGAGGATCTGTTCGAAGTGCGCGCGCCCGGCGGGGCGGGCAAGATGTCCGACGTTCTGGACCGCGCGGCGAACCGGTTCCGCCTGGCCCCGCGCCACAAGCGTAACGTCACCCTGCGGGGGCTGGGGCAGCGCCTGGGGCCGGATGGGCCGGTCCTTTTGAACCTGACCTTCGGCATCGACCTGATCGCCGCCGTGCGCGAATTTTCCCTGACCGATGCCGATTTCGCCGCGACCGACCTTGCGATGGAGCTTTTGTATCTGGCCGAAGCGAATGCCGCCGTCACGCATGAGTTGCGCGGGCTGAACCTGCGGCTGGAAGGTGCCCGCCTTCAGGCCGAGGAAGAGGCGCTGACCGATCCCCTGACCGGCTTGCGCAACCGCCGCGCCGCCGACCTGGTACTGGAGCGGCTGTGTACGGCTCGGGCGCCCTTCGGGCTGATGCATCTGGACCTTGATTTCTTCAAGGCGGTCAATGACACGCTGGGCCATGCGGCGGGCGATTTCGTGCTGGAAACCGTGGGCCGCATCCTGCGCGAACAGATCAGGGCCGAAGACTGTGCCGCCCGGATCGGGGGCGATGAATTCGTGATCATCCTTCCCGGCCGGACCGAAGCGCAAACCCTGCAAGCCATTGCCGCCCGGATCATCACCCGGATCTCGCAACCGATGGAGTTTGAAGGAAAGCCCTGTCAGGTGTCCGGCAGTATCGGCATCGTCCGGTCAACGGATTTGCGGGCCCCGGATGCGGCGCAGATCATGGCCGCCTCGGACCGCGCGCTTTACGCGGCCAAACATGCGGGCCGGGCTCAGGCCGTGCTGATGTCGGGCGACACCCCTGCCTGATCCGGCGGCAAGACCCACAGCGCCTTTGGTGGCAGGGTCACGCCGACGCTTGTGCCAGGGGTCAGGGCGCGCGCCGTTTCAGGGGCGACAAGGGCCTCAAGCCGAACGCCCGCAATGCTGACGCCAACCCGGCTTTGGGTACCCAGAAAGCTGCTATCCACCACCTTCGCCATCATCGCCGCAGGACCGGGCCCAAGGCGCAGCGCTTCGGGCCGGATGGTCAGGATGCCCGGTCCATCCGCATGATCAAAGGGCATAGGCAACGCCCCAAGCGCCGACTGGAATGTGCCCCCCGCCACCGTCCCCGGCAGGAAATTCACCCCGCCAAAGAACCGCGCCACGGCCAGCGATAAAGGCCGCTGATAGAAATCCTGCGGCGGGCCGTGTTGGGCGACGTGGCCTTCAAGGATCAGCGCGATCCGGTCGGCCATCGCCACCGCTTCGGCCTGATCATGGGTCACGACCAGCGTCGTGATCCCGGTTTCGCGTTGGAGTGTGCGGATCAGGCTGCGCATCTCGTCCCGCAGACCGGCATCAAGGTTCGACAGCGGCTCGTCCAGAAGCAGAACCTTTGGCCGCAGGATCAAGGCGCGCGCCAGCGCCGCACGTTGTTGTTGCCCGCCCGAAAGCGCCGCCGGAAAGCGGTCGCCCAAACCCTGCAGCCGCACGCGG
>JAKQLM010000114.1 GCA_029567145.1 Pseudomonadota bacterium | reverse complement strand
TGTCGATCAGGAGGAGCATCGGTTTCCCCGGGGGCGGCTACCGGCTGGTTATCGCCGATAGGGCGGACGGTGTAAACCGGGGTTGGGGCGGGGCTGCCCGCGCGTGGGCGCATTTCCCGGCGTGGGAAATCAAGGGGTTGGTCGGGGGCGGTCCCTTCGGCTTGACCAGCAGGGCGGCTTTTCGCTTCCTTTGCTTGCTCCTTGCGCGGGCCGCCGACGAGCGACCGAAGGAAGCAAGGAGGTGTCAGTCGTGGTGGACCAGGTCGTCTTCGGCCAGATAGCAGCCGGTTTCCACCGCGATCAGGGTGACGGGCAGGCGGCCAGGGTTCGTCAACCGGTGCGGCTGGCCAAGCGGGATGTGGATGGCCTCACCCTCCCCCACCAGGCGGGCACGGAGGCCGAGGGTGATTTCTGCGGTGCCTTCGACGACGACCCAATGTTCGGAGCGATGGAGGTGGGATTGCAGCGACGTCGCCTGGCCGGGGGCAAGACGAACCGAGCGGACCCGAAAGCGACTGCCTGCGGCGAGAACCGGGTCTGCAGCAACAGGCTGCGCGCGGGCGAAGCTTGTCGGCGCTTCGGCGAAACCTGGCTGAGGTGAGCCGTCCATGCTGGGGTATCCTTCTTCCACCGCCCCAGTGAGCCGGGAAATGGTTAGCAGGGGGTTAATGCCGTCGGGCCATTTCTGGGCATTTCGGGGGCGATTGCGGGCCGGGGTGTGTGCGGGCTGGGGCGGTTTTCAAATCGAGCGCCTTGCGGCGCGAAGACCTTTTGTCTCGCCCGTCTGCGTGAAGGACGCAGAAGGGCTCGGGCGTGCCTCCGGCGGGGATATTTGCAGCCAGGCGAAAGGGCAGATCAGGCGAGGCTTGCGCGCTGCGCCGCGATCAGACACTGCAGGGCGGCTTCATCGACGGGCAGTTCGCCCGACCACATCTGCCGCGCAAGGTCGAGGAGCCGCAGCCGCTCGGCCGTTGGCGCGTGCACGACCGCGATGCCCTGGCCCGGATCGTACATGTCGCCATGGTCGCGGGCATTGGCCCGGGCGCGGGTCAGGGAGTAGCGCCCGTTCGGGCCGCCGCGGACGAGGTCGGCATCGGCGGTGTCCTGGCCGTCATCCTCCCACCAGCAGACCGGACAGATGTCGTAGACGCCGCGCCCGGTCAGCGTCGGCAGCAGGCAACACGGGCAGGGGAGGCGCGCCACGGGTCAGGTCCAGTCCAGCACGACCTTGCCGGAAAGGCCGGAGCGCATGGCGTCAAAGCCCTGTTCGAAGGCGTCGACCTTGAAGCGGTGGGTGATCACCCGGCGGATATCAAGACCGTTTTCCAGCATGGCGATCATCTTGTACCAGGTCTCAAAGATCTCGCGGCCGTAGACGCCCTTGATGGTGATCGCCTTGAACACGATCCTTGACCAATCCACGGGGGATTTCCCCGGCGGAATGCCCAGCATCGCGATCCGGCCGCCCATAACCATATGCTCGACCATCTGGTCGAGAGCTTGTTGCGAGCCCGACATCTCCATCCCCACGTCAAAGCCCTGGCTCATCTTCAGGCCGGGGTAGACCGACCGCAGGTCCGTCGTGGCGACGTTCACCGGGACCACGTCGGCGACCTGGCCGGCCAGGTCCAGCCGCGCCTGGTTGATGTCGGTGATCACCACATGCCGGGCACCCACATGCCGGGCGACGGCGGCGGCCATGATGCCGATGGGGCCGGCGCCGGTGATCAGGACATCCTCGCCAATGAGGTCAAAGGACAGCGCGGTGTGGACGGCGTTGCCCAGGGGATCAAGGATCGCGCCGATCTCGTCGTCAATCGCGTCGGGCAGGGGGACGACGTTGAAGGCCGGAAGGCGGAGGTATTGCGCGAAGGCCCCCGGTTCGTTCACCCCGATGCCGCGCGTTTCGGGGTCAAGGTGAAAGCGGCCCGACCGGCTTTGACGGCTGGTCTTGCCGATCAGGTGGCCCTCGCCCGAGCACCTCTGGCCGACGGTCAGCCCTTCGACATTGCGGCCCAGCTCCACGATTTCCCCGGCGAATTCGTGGCCCGTCACCAGCGGCACGGGAACCGTCTTTTGCGCCCAGTCGTCCCAGTTCCAGATATGGATGTCGGTGCCGCAGATGCCGGTCTTGTTGATCCGGATCAGCACGTCATCGGGGCCGATCTCGGGGACGGGCCGGGTCTCCATCCACAGGCCGGGTTCGGGCTTCGACTTGGCCAGGACTTTCATTTCGTTGGTCATTTCAGCACTCCCGTGGCTTTTCCGGCGGCGGTGAAGGCGTCCAGTGCAAAGTCCAGATCCGCGCGGGTCAGCGCGGCATTCATCTGGGTGCGGATCCGGGCCTGCCCCTTCGGCACGACCGGAAAGAAGAACGGCGCGACATGGACGCCGCGCTGGAAAAGGTCGGCGGCCATGGCCTGCGCCAGCCTGGCGTCGCCCAGCATGACCGGGATGATCGGGTGGCTGCCGGGCAAAAGCGTGAATCCGGCCGCAGTCAGCCCCTTGCGCCAGTGGTCCGCATTCGCGGCCAGTTGCGCGCGCAGATCGTCCGCCGCCTCGACGATATCCAGCGCCACCAGCGCCGCGCCCACCACGGCAGGCGGCAAGGCGTTGGAGAAAAGGTACGGCCGCGCGCGTTGGCGCAAAAGGTCGATCACCGGCTGCGGGCCGGCAATATACCCCCCCAATGCCCCGCCAAGCGCCTTGCCCAGCGTGCCGGTCAGAAGGTCCACCGCAACCCCCGCCCGCGCCGGGGTGCCCCGCCCCTCTGGCCCGGTAAACCCGGTTGCATGGCAATCATCGACCATCACCAGCGCCCCGTAAGCATCTGCCAGCGCACGGATTTCTGGCAGGCGGGCATAGAACCCGTCCATCGAGAACACGCCATCCGTTGCAATCAGGATGAACCGCGCCCCGTCCGCCCGCGCCTGTTTCAACTGCGCCTCAAGGTCGGCCATGTCGCTGTTGGCATAGCGATAACGCCTGGCCTTGCACAACCGGATGCCGTCGATGATCGAGGCGTGGTTCAGCGCGTCCGAGATCACCGCATCCTCGGGTCCCAGCAGCGGCTCGAACAGCCCACCATTCGCGTCAAAGCAGGCGGCGAACAGGATGCTGTCGTCCTGGCCCAGGAACTGCGCCAGCCGCGTCTCCAGCTGCCGGTGGATGTCCTGCGTGCCGCAGATGAAGCGGACCGAGGCCATCCCGAACCCGTGCCCGTCCATCGCCGCCTTGGCCGCCGCGATCAGGCGCGGGTCATCGGCCAGGCCAAGGTAATTGTTGGCGCACAGGTTCAGCATCTGCCGCCCGGCCACCTGCACATGCGCACCCTGCGCCCCGGTGATCAGCCGCTCGCGCTTCAGCAACCCGTCGGCCTCGATGCCCGCAAGCGTGTGCGCGATATGGTCCAGGAACGCTGTTTTATCCGTCATGGCAGAACCTCCTCCGGTTTGGCGGAATATCGCAGGTCGAACAGCTTTCGTCAACTTGACGGATAAGTGTCCGTGAAAACGGAAATCGGTAAAGGCGGCCCCGGCTTCCTCTCTGGAAAAATATCCCACGGGGGTGCGGGGGTGTGAAACCCCCGCTCCGGTCGGGTCAGCTGTCCTGCACGATCAGAATAGCGCGCGCCGGGCCGGTCTCGCTGGCAATCTCGTGCGCCCGGTCGGCCGCATAGCGCGCGACGTCCCCGGGACCCAGCGCGTCCGCCGCCTCGCCCGAGCGCACGTCCAGCCGCCCCTCCAGCACCGTCAGGTGTTCGCGGCAGCCGGGGGAATGGGCCTCTGACTGCAGCCGCGCCCCGGCGGCAAAGCTCAGCTCATAGACCTCATGCGCGCCGACGCTTTCCGGGGCGGACAGGATGCGGATCGTCACCCCGCCACGCTGGATCACCGGGGCCGATCCGGCGCGGGTCACTTCGATTCCGGGGGCGGGGCGGCCCTCCAAGAGGCCCGCGAAATCCAGTTGCAGCGCCTGGGTCAATGCCCACAGCGTCGCCACCGTGGGCGAGGATTCGCCGCGTTCGATCTGGCTGACCATCGACCGGCTGACGCCCGACAGTTTGGCCGCAGCATCCAGCGACAGCCCGCGCGCCTTGCGGGCCGCGCGCAGCGAGGCGGCAAGACGGTCATGGATGTCGGAGCGGTCGGCCATGCCGCGACAGTGCCGGGGAAGGCCGGGGGCGTCAACGGCCGCGCGGGCCGTCAGGTGCCGCAATAGGTGACGTAAGCGCCAAAGCCCGTCGGGGCCGGCAGCAGAAAGGCCTCCTGCGGGACAAAGGGCTGTTGCACGGCGGACAGCAGGGCCTGGAACGGGGCCATGTCGCCGTCGGTCGCGGCAGTCAGCGCCTCTTCCACCTGGTGATTGCGCGGGATCACGGCGGGGTTCGCGGCGGCAAGGCGCTGGGCGGCGCCCTCGCCTGCACGGGCCCGCCAGCGGGGCAGCCAGGCGCGCATCGCGGTGAAATCGTCAAACAGCGGGCGCAGCGACGCCTCGTCGCCCAGACGCAGGAAGGTCAGCGTCCAGTCGGCCCCCCCCATCGCGGCCAGAAGGTCGTCGGTCAACGCGGCGTCGCCCGCGTCTTCGCCGACCAGCCCCAGCTTTCGGCGCATCACCGCCAGCCATTCGGTCCGGTAGCGCCCGGCGATCCCCTCCAGCCGCGCATTGGCAAGGTCCACCGCCCGGTCGGGGTCGGGGTCCAGCAGCGGGACCAGCGTTTCGGCCAGCCGGGCAAGGTTCCAGCCCAGGATCGCGGGCTGGTTGGCATAGGCATAGCGGCCCTGCCGGTCGATCGAGGAAAACACCGTTCCGGGGGCATAGCCCTCCATGAAGGCGCAGGGGCCAAAGTCGATGCTTTCGCCGCTGATCGCCATGTTGTCGGTGTTCATCACCCCGTGGATGAAGCCGACGCCCATCCACTGTGCGATCAGTCGGGCCTGCCGCTCGATCACGGCGTCCAGAAAGCCAAGATACGGCTGATCTGTGCCGACAAGCGTGGGGTAATGCCGGGCAATGGCATAATCGGCCAGCGCCTTGACCTGCGCCTGGTCCCCACGCGCCCAGAAGAACTGGAAAGTGCCGACCCGAAGATGGCTGGCGGCCACCCGCGCCAGCACCGCCCCGGGCAGGGCCCGCTCGCGCCAGATGGTTTCGCCCGTCGCGACGACGGCAAGCGCCCGGGTGGTTGGGATGCCGACTGCGGCCAGGAACTCCGAGATCAGGACTTCGCGCAGCATCGGGCCAAGCGCGGCCTTGCCGTCCCCCCCGCGCGAAAACGGGGTCTTGCCGGACCCTTTCAGCTGCAGGTCGAAGCGCTGGCCATCGGGGGTCAGAACCTCGCCCAGAAGATGCGCGCGACCGTCGCCAAGCTGCGGGGAAAAGCCGCCGAACTGGTGCCCGGCATAGGCCTGCGCGATGGGGTCGGCCCCGGGCGGCACCGCGGCCCCCGACAGCCAGGCGGCAGCCTCGGTGTCGGTCATGTCCAGGCCCAGCCGGTCGGCCAGCGGCCGGTTCAAGAGCAAAAGCCGTGGGGCAGGGGCCACATCCGGCGCAATCCGCAGATAGGTGCCGGGCAGGTCGCGGGCATAGGTATTGTCGAAGGCGATGGTCATGGGCGGACCCCTTTCACCGCTTCGATATGGCGTCCGGGTCGCCGCTCGGCAAGCCGGTCGGGCCGGACGCTGGGTCCTTGGAAGGATTTTGCCGAGCTTTCGACCGGTCCTCGTGCCCGCCGGGATGGGGCCGCCAAGACGGGGCCGCCAGAAGGGGGCGGAGCCTGTGGACCAGGGCAGGCAGGAAAGTGGTCGGGGCGGAGGGATTCGAACTCTCGACCTACGGTACCCAAAACCGTCGCGCTACCAGGCTGCGCTACGCCCCGACTGGCGCTTCCTTAGCGGGTCGCATCGGGAAAGAAAAGCCTTAGCCGTCGCAGGACCAGGCGGCGGTTGCCGCGGGGATCGACGGGTGCCGCAACACGGCCCCCGGCGTGATTCCCAGCCGGTCGGCCAGCCCGCCGTTGATTTCCAGCACGAAGACCACCCCCTCGCCGCCGTCGATCGGCGTCAGGTCGCCGGGGACCGCGTTGGAATGCACCCGCGTCACGGTTCCGCTGGCATCGGCAAAGATCATGTCCAGGGGAATCAGCGTGTTCTTCATCCAGAACTGCGCACGACGCGGGGATTCGTAGACGAAAAGCATCCCCGCCCCAAGGTCCATCTGCGGCCGGAACATCAGCCCGCGCGACCGTTCGGCCCCGTCATCGGCCAGTTCGACCACAAAGCTTTCGCCCCCGTCCGTCCAGCGCAGGTCAATCCGGTCGGGCGCGCAGGTCGCCTCGGCCAGCGCCGCCCCCGCCGTCAGTCCCAGACAGACGAGGCCAAGGGCGGCACGCTTCATCCCGGGTCCCGCGTCGCGGCCTCCCAGGACACGACCTGCACCGCCATGCGACCGCGCCGCCCGTCGATGATCCGCAGCGCCACGGCTTCGCCCGCCGTCAGGTCGGCAAAGCCCGACACCCGCAGCACCTCGGCATGAATGAACACATCCTCGGTCCGCCCGAAGACGTTGGCAAAGCCAAAGCCCTTGCCCTTGTCGAACCATTTGACGCGCGCGGGTTCCATGGCAATCGCCTGGATATCCTCGCTCAAAAGCGTGCCTGTCTCTTCCCCCAAGGGAAAAGCCACGCCTTCGGGCGGATCGATCCGGACCACTTCCACAGCTTGAACGCCCCGTTGGGTTTTCTGGACGCGCACGACAATGCCCGCCCCGTCAGCCACCGAACCCTGGCCAAAGTTCCGCAGAACGTTGGCATGCAAGAGGATGTCTGATGTCGACTCCTCGGAAACGATGAAACCAAAACCCTTGGATGGATCAAACCACTTAACGCGACCATGCACGATCTGCATGACCTCTTCTTCTTCCGTCATAAGCAGAGCCTTCTCCTCAGAATGAGCCCCTTAGGGCGCACAAATGCTGCCAAGTCGCGGCAAGGATCAAGGGTAAATCGGCATCATTGTTGCTGCCGTCGTGTCAAGTATCGGAAATCTACGGATTCAAGCGCTGGATTGACCAGGAATCGGACGGGCCCGGACGGGTCCAGCGAAAGCGATCATGCAGCCGAAACGCCCCGTCGGCCCAGAATTCGATCTCGACCGGGCGCAGGCGAATGCCGCCCCAGAACGGCGGACGCGGCGGATTCGGCCCCTTTGTAAGCGCCTGCTTAGCCGCTTCGGCGATCAGCGCCTCACGCGAGGACAGGGGCTGCGACTGCTGGCTGGCCCAGGCCCCCAGCCGCGACTTCAGGCTGCGGCTGGCGTAGTAGTCGTCCGCCTGCGGCCCGTCTTCCCGTTCCGTCACCCCGCGCACCCGGATCTGGCGGCGCAGGCTTTTCCAGTGCAGCACAAAGGCCGCCTTGCCCGAGGCCTCGATCTCTTGCCCCTTCTGCGACCCGTAGTTGGTGTAGAACACGAAGGCGTCCGTCTCGACATCTTTCAGCAGGACCATCCGCACGTTGGGCAGGCCCGACGGATCGACCGTGGCCAGCGCGATGGCGTTGGGGTCGTTCGGCTCGGTCTTCTCGGCCTCGGCCAGCCAGGCGCGTGCCAGGTCAAACGGGTCCTCGCCCGCGAAAATCCCGCTTCGGTCCATCCGGAAACTCCTTCCCCTGGCGGCAAGGACCTGCCTTGAAGCACGGCCCCTCTTCGCCTACACGTCGATGTCAACGAAAAGGTGGTCGAGGGTTCAGGAATGTCAACCGGACTGATGCAGGGCAAGCGCGGCCTGATCATGGGGCTTGCGAACGACAAGTCGATTGCCTGGGGCATCGTGCAGGCGGTGGCGGCGCAGGGCGCGGAACTGGCGTTCAGCTATCAGGGCGAGGCGCTGAAAAAGCGGGTCGAACCGCTGGCCGCCTCCTTGGGCAAGCCGTTGCTCTACGAATGCGACGTTGCCAGTGACGACAGCATCGACGCGCTTTTCACCGCGCTGCAGGTCGAATGGGGGCAGCTGGATTTCCTGGTCCACGCCATCGGGTTCGCCGACAAGAACGAACTCCGCGGCCGTTACGTCGACACCAGCCGCGCCGGGTTTGCGCTGGCGATGGACATCTCGGTCTACAGCTTTACTGCCGTCTGCCAGCGCGCCGCCGCGATGATGGGGCCGGGCGGCAGCCTTCTGACGCTGACCTATTACGGCGCGGAGAAGGTCATGCCGCATTACAACGTGATGGGTGTCGCCAAGGCCGGGCTTGAGGCGTCGGTCAAGTATCTGGCCGAAGACCTTGGCAAGGACGGCATCCGCGTCAACGCGATTTCTGCCGGGCCGATCAAGACCCTCGCGGCCAGCGGCATCGGCGATTTCCGCTATATCATGCGC
>JAKQLM010000105.1 GCA_029567145.1 Pseudomonadota bacterium | reverse complement strand
CTGGGCATTGCCTACGAGGCCAAGATCGTCAGCGCGCACCGCACACCGGATCGTCTGTGGGATTACGGCAAGACCGCTGTGTCACGTGGCCTGAAGGTCATCATCGCGGGCGCGGGCGGTGCTGCGCATCTTCCCGGCATGATGGCGTCCAAGACTCGCGTGCCGGTGATCGGCGTCCCGGTCCAGACCAAGGCCCTGTCTGGTGTCGATTCGCTTTACTCCATTCTGCAAATGCCCAAGGGCTATCCCGTTGCCACGATGGCGATTGGCGGGGCCGCGAATGCGGGGCTGATGGCGGCGGCGATCCTTGCCGTGTCGGACCCCGCGATTGCCGCCCGCCTTGACGCCTGGCGCGAGGCCCTTTCCGCTTCGATCCCCGAGGAGCCTTCGGATGACTGATCTTCCCCAATGGTCAACCATCGGCATTCTGGGCGGCGGCCAACTGGGCCGGATGCTTTCGGTCGCGGCCAGTCGTCTGGGCTATCGTTGCCACATCTATGAACCCGGTGCCGCCCCGGCGGGGGATGTGGCGTATCAGGTGACGACCGCTCCCTATGAAGACGAAACCGCCCTGCGCGCCTTTGCGGCTTCAGTGGATGTCATCACCTATGAATTCGAGAACGTGCCGACCTCGGCACTCGACCTGCTGGAAAGCCTGAAACCGATCCGCCCCAACCGCCGCGCGCTGGCGATCAGCCAGGACCGGATCAGCGAAAAGTCGTTCCTGAACGAGCTTGGCCTGCAAACCGCCCCTTGGGCTGCGGTCAATTCCGAAGCTGACCTGCGCGCCGCCGCTGAAGCGCTTGGCTTGCCCGCGATCCTGAAAACCACGCGGCTTGGCTATGACGGCAAAGGCCAGGTCAAGCTTGAGAGTGAAGCCGATATCCCCGCCGCGTGGGGCGCGATGAACAACGCCGCCTGCGTTCTGGAAGGCTTTGTCAGCTTTGACCGCGAAGTGTCAGTCATCGCCGCGCGTGGCCTTGACGGCTCGGTCGCCTGCTTCGACCCCGGCGAGAACA
>JAKQLM010000101.1 GCA_029567145.1 Pseudomonadota bacterium | reverse complement strand
GCTGCCCTCGCCGACGCCTTCGTTGTCGTCCAGCACCAGAACGGGGACCCCACGCAGGCCAAGGTCCAGCGCCATGGCAAGGCCCACCGGGCCTCCGCCGACGACGATAACCTTGTGGCGGGCGGGGGTGGCGCGGTCTTGGTCGGTGGACCGGGCATAGGGGTAAAGCGTGAAGGCAAGCGTGGAATGCGCGGTCATGGTCTACCCCTGCAGCGCCGCCCACATCTCCAGATCGCGCTGGGCGGTCCAGATGCGGGGATGATGGATGCCGCGCGCTTCGTCATAGGCGCGGGCGACGTTGAAGGGCAGGCAATGTTCGTAGATCGCATAGTCCTTGAATTTCGGGTCACATTCGGCGCGACAGGCGTCCCATGCCTCTTTCAGCGACCCGTTCCGGGCGGCGACGCGGGCGACGGGCTTGTAGGTGGACTCAACGAAATCCTTCGTGCGGTCCAGCGCGGCATTCACCGCCTTTGACCCGATCACCGCATCGCCCCGACCCGGAGCGATGGCGTCAAGGTCATAGGCGCGGATCGCCTCGAGCGTCGGGCCCCAGTCGGCGAAATGGCCGTCGCCGCAATAGCAGGCGGAATGCGCCTCGACGATGTCGCCGGTGAACATGACGTTTTGGTCGGGGACATGGATCACCGCATCCCCTGCGGTATGGGCGCGGCCGAGTTGGCAAATGTCGACCCGCCGTTTGCCCAGCCAGACGGTCATCTTGCCGTTGAAGGTGGTGGTGGGCCAAGTCAGGCCGGGGATGCTTTCATGGCCTTGGAACAGGCGCGGGAAGCGCTGGAATTCGCTGTCCCAATCTTCCTGCCCGCGTTCCGCCACCATGTTGCGGGCGGCTTCGGACATGATGATCTGAGGGGCCTTGAAGGCGGACGCACCAAGGACGCGGACTGCGTGGTAGTGCGTCAGGACAACGTGGCTGATGGGCTTGTCGGTCACGCTGCGGATGCAGTCGATGACCTTCTGCGCCAGCCGCGGCGTGGCCTGCGCCTCGACCACCATGACGCTGTCATCCCCGATGATGACGCCGCTGTTGGGGTCGCCCTCGGCGGTAAAGGCGTAAAGACCGTCGCCCACTTCAGTGAAACTGATGATCTTGTCAGTCAGATCACCCTGGGATGCGAAAGCTTTCGTCATTTCATGCCCTTGCATATGGATCTTGAAGTGCTGCCTGAACTTGGCCCAC
>JAKQLM010000099.1 GCA_029567145.1 Pseudomonadota bacterium | reverse complement strand
ATCCTGGATGCCGCCAGCCCGGATGAACTGCGCCTTCTGGCCCGCGATGTCGGGGTCGAGGCCGGGTCGTCGACCAAGGCCACGATCCGCACGATTGCCCTGCGCCCTGCGGCGCAGGCGTGCTTTGCGGCGAACGGGGTGCCTCCGATTGGATAAGCTTATGAAAAGCCTTGCGCTGCTTTCGGTCCTTGCCCTTGTCGCTTGCGGCCCGATCACGGTCGAGCAGGCCGAACGGCAGTGCTTTGAACGCGCCCGGCTGGCCCAGCAACCGCGCGGCGAGGTGGGCATCGGCATCGGCTCGAATGGCAAGGCTGCGGGATCGCTGGAGCTGGAGGTCAGCGGCGACTACCTGATGGGCCGCGATCCGGCTGCGGTCTACGAGACCTGCGTCATGGCGAAATCCGGCGAACCGCCGTCGCGGCCGCTGTACGCGCGACCCGACTGGAAGAACTGACCATGGCCAAGGATGTCCCCGTGCCAAGCGAAGCCGACGCCGACCGGCACCGCAGGATTGCGGACAACCTGGGCCGGTTGCAGAGCAAGGTCCTGAAAGAGTTTCGCAAGGCGGTCAGCAAAGGGTTTCCCCGTGAATGCCCGCTGTGCGGCCACCACGGGCAGTTTGCGCCCGCCGGAATGCCGCCGCGTCTGGACAGCCAGTGCCCGTCCTGCGATTCCCGGGAACGGCACCGGCTGTTCAAGCTGTGGCTGGACCGGGACCAGCGGATCACCCAGGCGCACAAGGTGCTGCATTTCGCGCCCGAACCAGAATTTTCCAAGCTGCTAAGCCGCATTGCGGGTGCTTATGTGACCGCCGACCTGCGCCCGCGCCGGGTCGATCTGGCGCTGAACATCGAATCGCTGGACCTGGCCGACGCCAGTTTCGACGTCATCATCGCGCATCAGATCCTGGAACATGTCGATCACCACAAGGCGCTTGCCGAATGCTTCAGATGCCTGCGGCCGGGTGGTTTTCTGATCATGACCACGCCCATCATCGAAGCCTGGGCCACCACCTATGAAAACCCGGACGCCACGTCCGAGGTGCAACGCTTTGTGCATTTCGGCCAGGGTGACCATGTCCGGTTTTTCGGGCGCGACATTCGTGACGACATGGCGGCGGCAGGGTTCACCCGCGAAGAGGTCGTGTCGGTCGAGCCTGACGTCTCGCGCTATGGCCTGGTCCGGGGCGAGACGCTTTTCATCCTGACAAAGCCCGCAAAGGCCGCCACGCGCGCGCCCACCCGCAAGAAGAAAGGCTAGGACATGGTCCAGTTCACCCTGCCGAAGAATTCGAAAATCCGCACCGGCAAGACCTGGCCGAAGCCGGAGGGCAAGACGATCCGCAAGTTCCAGATCTATCGCTGGAACCCCGACGATGGCGAAAACCCCCGGGTCGACACCTATTTCGTCGACATGGATACCTGCGGCCCGATGGTGCTGGACGCGCTGATCAAGATCAAGACCGAGATCGACCCGACCCTGACCTTCCGCCGGTCCTGCCGCGAAGGCATCTGCGGGTCCTGTGCGATGAACATCGACGGGATCAACACGCTGGCCTGCATCTAC
>JAKQLM010000086.1 GCA_029567145.1 Pseudomonadota bacterium | reverse complement strand
CATGGCCGGATGGTCGAGGAAATGACGCGCGACGATCTGGCGAACGCGCGGATGCGGACGCCCTATGCCCGCAGCCTGTTCGACGCCAGCGCCGACCGGATGCTGGCGGGCGGCCCCGGGGGCGGGGCATGATCCCGGTCTTTGACGGGCACAACGATCTGGTGTTGCGCCTGGTGCTGGAGCCCGACCGGCGGGACGAAATCTTTCTGGCGGGCGAGGGGAAAGGCCATCTGGACCTGCCCCGGATGCGCGCCAGCGGCTTTGCAGGCGGGTTCTTTGCGGTCTACCTGCCATCCCCCGTGGCCCATGACGATGCCAGAGCGCAGGCGGCAATGGAGCGTTCGCCCTACGCCCTGCCCCTGCCCGACCTGATCCCGTTCGCGGCGGCCATCGGACCGGCCCTTGCGGCAGCCGGGCATCTGGCCTGGATGGAGCGGGCAAGCGCCGGGGCGTTGAAGATCTGCCGGACGGCAGCCGAGGTGCGGGCCTGTCTGGCCGACGGTACCATCGCGGCGATCCTGCACATGGAAGGCGCCGAGGCGATCGACGACAGCCTGGATGCGCTGCATCTGTTTCACGCCATGGGCTTGCGGTCGCTGGGCCCGGTCTGGTCGCGCCCGACGATCTTTGGCCATGGCGTGCCGTTTGCCTTCCCCTCCGGCCCCGACACCGGGCCGGGCCTGACCGACGCGGGCAAGCGCCTGGTGCGGGAGTGCAACGCGCTGCGGATCCTGCTGGACCTGAGCCACATGAACGAGGCCGGGT
Organism: Pseudomonadota bacterium; assembly: GCA_029567145.1. Taxonomy (GTDB): domain Bacteria; phylum Pseudomonadota; class Alphaproteobacteria; order Rhodobacterales; family Rhodobacteraceae; genus Tabrizicola. The sequence continues at coordinate 8,352 of JAKQLM010000086.1, read as the reverse complement.
TCAACGATGTGGCGCGGCTGTCGGAGGCGCCGCTGGTCGCGACCCATTCCAACGCCCATGCCATCTGCCCGTCCAGCCGCAACCTGACCGACCGGCAGTTGACTATGATCCGCGAGTCGGGCGGGATGGTCGGTCTGAATTTCTCGGTGTCGTTCCTGCGCCCGGACGGCAAGCGTGACCCCGCGATGGGGTGGGAGCCGATCCTGCGGCAGATGGATCACCTTTTGGAGCTGGTGGGCGAGGATCATCTGGGCTTCGGGTCGGACTTCGACGGCTGCACCACGCCCGACGTGATCGGTGATGTCGGGGGATTGCCCCGGCTGATCGAGGCGCTGGCAGCGCATGGCTATGACCGGTCGCTTCTGGAAAAGCTGGCGCATGGCAACTGGTTGGCGTTGTTGGACCGGACGCTTTAAGCTGTGGTCAAGGTCAGGCGGGGTCCGCAGGGTTGCGCGGCGGGCGTCGCGCCACCAGGCACAGGTTCTGGCTGGGGCCGCTGGACCGGCCGTCCCCGTTCAGCCGGTCCACGGCCCGGATCAGCCCGATTCCCCAGGCCACCGGGTTCAGCGCGCCGCGCGCCTTGGGGGCAGTCCGGTCCCCGCCGCGCAAGCCGCCCGAGGTCCAGCGTTTCGGCAAAAGCCCGCCCTCCAGTGCCGCGCGGCCCAGGCCGTAGACGATGTTGTGGGTGAAGGGCAGGCACCAGCGGGTCTGGTGCTGCACCGGGCCGGAGACCAGGCCCGCCGCCGTGATCTGGCCCTGCAACTCCGCGGGGCGATACAGGCGTTCGTGATTGGCCCAGATGCCCGCGAAGAGGCCCGTGCGGATCGGGGACAGGCGCAGGGCCTCGAGAAGCCAGTTCACCGGGTCCCAGGCCAGGGGATAGTCGGCATGGGGCACGGTCACCAGCAAAAGCCCCCCCGGGACCAGCACGCGCGCCGCTTCGGCCAGGGCGGGGGCGGGGTCGGCCAGATGCTCCAGCACTTCGGACATGACCACGGCGTCAAAGCTGGCATCGGCAAAGGGCAGGCGTTCGGCGGGGGCACCGATGACGGCAAAGCCAAGGGTCAGCGCCGTTTTCTGCGCCTGCGCACGGGGCACGGGGTCGGGTTCGACGCCAGAGGCGCTCAGGCCCAGCCTTGCGTAGAGCGGCAGGTAGAAGCCCTGACCGCAGCCGATGTCCAGAACGCTTGCTCCCTTGGGCAAGCTTTCCAGTTCCTGCAGCAACCAGGCGGCGCGACGGCGAAAGGCGGGGTCGGGTTCCAGCGGATACTGCTGGTCGACAAGATCATGGCGCATGTCCGGATGGTTGCCTCTGGTCGGGGTCCGGGGCTAGGGTAGCCGCCGATCCGCAGAACCGAAAGCCGTATCCCGCATGCCCGACACGACACCTCCGGGCCTTTTGGTCTGCCTCAGCTATTATCACCCCAACGTGTCGGGCCTGACGATTTCGGCCGCCGAGCAGGCCGAGGCGTTTGTCCGTCGCGGCCACCCCGCCGCCGTGATCAGCGCCCGGCCCAAGGGCACGAAATCGCGCGAGGTGATCAACGGGGTCCGCGTGTTCCGGTCCTGGATGGCGGGGCGGATCGGGAAGGCGCCGCTGCTGCCGCTGTATCCGCTGACCATGTGGCGGGCGCTGGACGGGATGGCGATGGTCGGCATCCACATGCCCTGCCCCGAGGCCGGGATGGCCGCGCTGATCGCACGGCTGCGCGGGCGGCGGGTGATGATCAGCTATGTCACCTCGATCTCCACCGCCGACCGGGCCAGCCGGATCGTGCGGGCGATTGCGGGCGTGTCGCATCTGGTGGCGGGCGTGCTGGCCGACCGGATTCAGGTGGTGTCAAAGGATTATGCTGACAATTCAACCTTTTGCCGCCTGTTTCGCCGCAAGCTGCGCTATGCCGTGATCCCCACACCCTTTCCGCCCGAGGATCAGCTGTTTCAGGCGCTGAAGCGGCCCAAGGGGGATGGCCCCCTGCACATCGGCTATGTCGGGCGGCTGGCGCGGCAGAAAAGCCTGGGCGTGCTGCTGGACGCGTTCGAGGGGCTGTCCGACGCGGTCGGGCGTGTGGTCGTGCTGCATCTGTGCGGCCCCGCTGCCGACATCATCGGCGAGACGGACTGGCAAAAGACCTTGCAGGCGGCCAACGCCTCGGACGGGCGCATCCGCTATCACGGCGTGCTGCATGGCACTGATCTGCAAGCGTTCTATGGCGGGCTGGACCTGATGGTGCTGCCATCGACCGACCGGCAGGAAAGCTTTGGCCTGGTGCAGGTCGAGGCGATGCTGCAGGGCGTGCCGGTGGTGGCGTCGGACCTTGCGGGGATGCGCGAACCCGTGCGGCAGACCGGGATGGGGCTGTTGTCGAAACCGGGAGACGCGGATGACCTGCGCGCCTGCATGGCGAAGGTCCTGACCGAAGGCCCGCCAGAGCGTGCCGACCTGGCCCGGTTGCGGGCGCTGTTCGGGGTCGAAACCGCCTGCGCGCCCTATTTCGAGCTGGCGGACGAGATTGCCGCCCGGGGCAAGGGTCAGTCCTGACCGGACAGCAGACGCTCGGTCCTGGCGCGGTCAAAGCAGGGCAGTTTCTTCCAGAATTGCACGATCGGGTGGTCGTAGACCCGCCAGGGCTCTTGCGCGAACTGGTCATCCAGCCGGAAGCCCGGCAGGGGATAGCCGCGGTCAAGGTAGAGCACCCGTTCAAAGCACAGCCGCCCGGAAAACAGCGCGGCATAGTAGTTGGTCACAGTCGGAAAGCGGTCCGGCAGGCGGGGCATCACCTCCCATTGGCGGCCCGAGGAGATCGACAGATACTCGGCCTGATCCAGAAGGGCCGCGATGCGGGCGGGGCTGTCGGGTTCCTGAAAGTCGGTCAGCCCCAGCTGGATCGAGGTGAAGGGGCCGGGCATCTTGCTCCACTCGGCGGCGGGGAAGGTCTGCCAGACCGGCAGGCCGTCATCCCAGGCGGTCTCGTTGGCGACGGCGGTGCCTTCGGGCAGGCGGCGCATCCATTCGGTCGCGATCAGCCTTGGATGCTGGCCGTCGTGCAGCCGGACCGTGCCCCAGCCCCACCAAAGGCCAAGCGCCACCGCAAGGGCCAGCGCGGTCCTGGGCAGGCGGGACAGGACGGGCACGGCAAACACGGCGGCCAGCGGCACGACGGGGGCAAGATAGCGCAGGGCACGCACCTCGCCGGTCGCGTTCAGCGCCAGATGCCCGGCCAGGGCGGCCAGAAACAGCCAGACCAGCGGGCCGGGACGCCGGGCCAAGCCGACCAGGGCCAGAAGCCCCAGCACTGGCCCGGTCCCGAAGAGGACACCGTCGCGCGCGAGGGCCCAGGTCGGATAGCCCGCCAGCCATTGCCAGTTCGACGGCGGACCGGAGTCGCGGATATAGGCCCGGACCTCGGCAAAATCGGCCAGCATGGCGGGCGAAAGCGTCAGGCCCCAAAGCCCGGTCCCGGAAAAGGCTGACGGATTGGCCAGCCGAAAGACCACAAGGCCCGCCACCAGCCCCAGCCCAACCACCGCCAGCCCCGCCCGTGCGCCGCGCAGCCGCCAGACCAGGACGACCGCGACCAGTCCGGGCAGGACCAGCGCCGCTGCCGTCACCTTGCAGGCCCCGGCCAGCCCGGCCAGCGCGCCCGCCGCCAGGGCCTGCGGCCAGCGCCCGCCCGGCCCGGTCAGCGCGGCCAGCACCACCAGCGTCCACAGGCACAGCGCCGCCAGCCAGGCGTCCACCGTGTAGAAGTTCGCCAGTTGCAGCGAGGTCGGGGCCATCGCCACAAGGGCCGCCGCTGCCAGCGCCACCACGGGACGCCCGCCCAGCCGCAGCGCCAGAAGGAAGACCGCCAGCACGGACGACGATTCGACCACCGCCGTCAGGCTGCGGCCCAGCCACAGGGTCGACCCCCAGTCGGTCGCCCCCAGCGCCCGGCTGACCAGAGTCACCACGATCAGCGGCAGGTCACCGTAGACGTAAAGCTTGCCTTCGGCGCGGGGATCCAGGACCGGGGTCGGGCCGAACCACATCGCCCACCAGCCGCGACCTTCGCTGCGCGCCGCCTCGACCGCGCGCTGCAGGTCCTGGGTGACAAAGACCATGTGGCGCTCGTCTGGGTGCAGGTTCGCCCAGCCGTCCCAGGCGGTGCCCAGAAGCCGAAGCCAGAGCGCAAGGGCAAACAGCGCAACGGCCGCCAGCACAACCGGGAGCGGGGGGTCGAATCGCGGGGCACGGACCAAGGACGGCTTCCTTCGGGCAAAGTTCGGGCAGGTCGGCAGCGCCTGCGCCACACCGGGTGTTTTTCCACGGCTGCGCGCGCAAGGCGATTGGAAAAAGCGAACCATGCTGCTACCGTGACCGGGAACAGACCACATGGCTGGAACATGCTTTCACGACTTGCCGGGCGGCTAGCTGCAATTCTTCTGGGCGCGGCGCTTTCGGGCGGCGTTGTCCCGGCGCTGGCTGACAACATCCCCGGCTCGGCCGGAACCGTTGTGCCAGAGCTGACCGACACCGCGACCGAAATGGTCGTGCGGTCGATCAAGGACAACATGCGCCCCTTGCGCGATCCGGGTGGCGATGTCGGGGTTACCGTGTCCAGTTCCGGGATGGTGACCGGCCTTGGTGGCGGGATCGGCGGCGACATGCCGCTGGCGCTGCGCTTTGATTACCGCGATCTGGATACCGACCGGCTGGACGGCTCGCTTGTGGCCGGCAGCGTACTGCTGGGGCGGGTGATCAGTGACCGCACGCTGGTCTTTGGCGGGCTGCTGACCGAACGGCTGGACACCGACACGCTGTACAACGACGGCCATGTCGACAACCGGGGCCTGGGTCTGGCGCTGGGGGCCGATTACCGGGTGAACGACGCTTTCTTCCTGACCGGGATCATCGGCTACATGGGGCTTGACTATGACGTCAGCCGATCGGCCGGGGCGATCACCGGCAGCTTCGATGCGACGCGCACGTTTGTCGATCTGAGCGGTGACTACATGACCAAGGCCGGCGATGCCGACATCCTGCTGGGCTTTGGCTTGCTGTATGTGACACAGAAGAACGACGGCTATACCGAAAGCGGCGGGGCCGTGGTCGATGCCTTCACCAGCGAACAGCTGTCGGGCAAGCTGTCGGCGCGGACCTTCTGGGGTCAGGCGGGCGCGATGCGGCCCTATGTCGACGCCGATGCCCTGTTCCGGATTTCCGGCAACTCGGGCCTGTCGCCGACCCTGGACCCGGGCGACGAGGCGGACTGGAGCGCCCGGTTGGGGCTTGGTCTGCAACAGGTCGGCGCGGAATCGGGCTTTGATGTCGGGATCGGGGCCAACTTTGGCGACGACAGCTTTGAAGGCCTGGATGCCAAGCTGAAATACACGCTGCGGTTCTGATCCTTGCGCCCGCCGCTGGCCGAGGTGCTGCGCGCCCTGGCGGTGCTGGTCGCCGGGTTTGCGCTGGCTGACAGCGGACCGGGCCAGGCCCTGGGCGATGCCGTGGCAGGCGCGCTTGCGGCGCTGGCCACCCCGATCCTGCAGCTTTTCGATCCCGGCATCCTGCGCAGCGGGACTGAACTGCGCAGTACGGCAGGCTGGGCCGTGCGCGTCAGCGAGGTTTGCGACGGTCACGGCCTGGCGATATCGCTGGCCGCAGGGCTGGCCGCGCTGGCCCCGGCGGACGGCTGGAGGCGGCTGGCGATCGGGTTGGTGGCGATCCAGCTGTTCAACCTGCTGCGCATCGTGGTACTGGCGCTGGTCCTGTCGGGCGCGCCGGGGGCATTCGATCTGGTCCATGCCGGGATCTTTCCATTGCTGACCGTGGCGCTGCTGGCGGTTTGCACCCTGCCCCGCCCCGTGGCCTTGCGGTTCTGCGCGCTGGCCCTGCCGCTGGTGCTGGTGTGGCTGCCGCTGGCCGATACGCTGGCCGCAGCGCTGGTCCCGGCGGCGAACCTGATCTTGTCGGTCATAGCGGGCCCCGAGGTGGGCCAGATCGCCGAACGCGCGGCGGGCTGGACCATCGGCAGCAACCTGATGGCCAATGAGACGGGCGGACAGGTCAGCCGCTATCTGGCCCCGCTGCGCCCGGCCGATTTCGCGCTTGGCCTGCCGCTGGTTCTGGCGGCAGTCGCCCTGACCCGCCGCCCGATGTGGCTGGTGCCTGCGCTGGTCCTGATGCTGGTGGCGCTGTGCCTGGCCGCCGTCACCGCGGTCTGGAGCCTTGCCGCCGCCCATGCTCCGGCGACGGTTCTGCTGCCGGATGGCAGCGGTGCGGTGCTTGCAAAGGACTTTGCCGCGCCCGACCTGCCGCGCGTGCTGGTCCGGCTGGCGCAGAACACGCTGGTGCATCTGAACCTTCTGGTGCTGCCCTTTGTCATCGCGGCGCGGGGGCGACGGCATGTCTAGGTCCCCTTGGGTACTGCCGGCGCTGCTGTGTGCCGCCCTTGTCCTGCGGCTTTTGGGTCTGGACTGGGACGAGGGTCGCGCGCTGCATCCCGACGAAGGCAACCTGGTCCGGGCTGCGGCCGCCCTGGGCTGGGGCCAGTTGATCCCGGCGTTTCACGCCTATAACGACCTGGCGCTGTGGCTGCCAAAGCTGGCCGCCGCGCCCTTCTGCGATACGGGGTCCGAATATTGCCTGCGGCTGGCGGCGCGTGTCGTCTCGGCCCTGTTCTCTGCGGCGGCGGTCTGGGCGATGGCGGCGCTGGCAGGGCGGCTGGCCGGGCGGACCGCCGCACTGGCGACGGCGGTGCTGGCGGGAGCCAGTGCGCCGCTGATCCAGTGGGCGCATTTCGGCACGACGGAAAGCGCGCTGGTGTTTCTGGTGGCGGCCTTGTGGCTGCAGGCGGTGCGCTGGCAACAGGGGGCCACCGGGCCGGGCGGCATGGCGCTGGTCACGGCGCTGCTCTTGGGGTTGGGGTTCGGGCTGAAAACCTCGGTCCTGGCGATGGCGGTCATCCCGGTCGTGGCCCTGGTGCTGGCCGGGCGGCCCGATGCCGCGCGGTTGCGGGCGCTGGCCTGGGGCCTGCCGCTGACCGTGGTGCTGGCACTGGCGGCCACCCCGTCGCTGCTCTTTGCCCCGCAGGACTGGCTGGCCACCATGCGGTTCGAGAACGGCGTCGTCACCGGATCGACCCCGGTGTTCTGGACGCGGCAGTTCCACGAAACCTCGGGTCCCTTGTTCCAGATGCGCCAGCTGTGGGGCGGAACCGAGGGGGTGGGCCTGCTGCTTGCAGGGCTGGGGTTGGTGCTGGCCCCGCGCCGGATCTGGCGCACCCTGGCCCCGGGGCTTGGCTTTGCGATCCTGTATGCCGGGCTGACCTTTGGCTGGCATGCCGCGTTCTTTCGCTATCTTGCGCCCCTGTTCCCCGTCGTGCTGGTGCTGGCCGGGGTCGGCGCGGCGCTGGTCTTGCAGCGGACCGCGTCGCACAGCGCCCGCGCCCTGCTTGCGGCTGCGGTCGCGCTGGTTGTCGGCGCCGGCCTGGACCTTGGCGTCAGTTACCTGGCCCGCGATCCCCGGCTGGTGGCCGAGGCGGCGCTGACCGCCCGCGCTGCCAAGAGTGATGTCGTGGCGATCGAGCCGCGCGATACTCCGCTGACCGGAGGGCTGACGACGGTCGTCCTGCCGCTGGACGGGGCCGATCCCATGGCCATCGCCAGCGGACTTGCCGGGGCCGACTGGCTGCTGGTCGCCAGTCGCCGCAACTGGGCCGTCCTGCCCCGCGTCCCGCATGAGGCGCCCCTGGCCTGCGGCTATTACCTGACGCTCTTGCGCGGGGACCTGGGCTTTCGCCCGGTCGCCAGTTTCCGCCGTGCCGCGCCGTTTGGCAGGCTTCTGGAGCCGGGGCTGAGCGGGGAAGAGACGCGGACCGTGTTCGACCGCCCGACACTGACTCTGCTGCGCAACGATCTGCGGCTGGACGCGGGCACCTTGGCCCAGCGGATCGCCGCCCCGGCCAATCCGGCCGATTGCACGCCGCACGCGCTTGGCGCGCTGTGGAGCCGCCCGCGATGATCGGCAGCCTGCCCCCCGACCACTGGGCGAGTGTCCTGCGCTGGCTGGTCTGGCTGGGGCTGGCCGGCGTGCTGGCGCGACCGCTGGTCCTGCGGCTGATGCCGGGGTCGGGCGGCGGCTGGATCATGGCCAAGCTTCTGGCCTGGCTGGTCGCGGGCTGGGTGCCCTGGGTGCTGGCCTCGTTTCACATCCTGCCGTTCGACCGTTCGTCCATGGCCGGGGTGCTGGTGCTGGCGCTGGTCGCCCTGCGCCTGGGGCTTGGCCCGCGCGACCTGCGCGGGGCGCTGACGGTCGAGGCCGCGTTCCTGATCCCGTTCTGGCTGGGCCTGGCCGCCAAGCTGTCGCAT
>JAKQLM010000070.1 GCA_029567145.1 Pseudomonadota bacterium | reverse complement strand
GTCCGATCTGGCCCAGACCGTCCCCGACAGCGGCGGAGTGGTTTTCATCCCCGCCCTTGCAGGCCTTGGCGCGCCGCACTGGGATGACACCGCCACCGGCACGATCACCGGCATGACCCACGGCACCACCCGCGCCCATCTGGCCCGCGCCACGTTCGACGCGATTGCCCTGCAGATCGCCGATGTCTTCACCGCGATGGAGGCGGATATCGGCCACCCCCTCGCCGCCCTGCGCGCCGATGGCGGGGCGTCCGGCAACCGCTTTCTCATGCAGCTTCAGGCCGATATCCTGGACCGCAAGGTTGAAACCGCCGATGTCGAGGAAGTGGGCGCGCTGGGGGCCGCCTGCATGGCCTTTGCGGCGCTGGGCCACGCGATGCCGCTGCCCGCACCGTCACGCAGCCACGCGCCGGGACCTGGGGCCGAGGGGGCAAAAGCCCTTCGGGCGCTGTGGGAAAAAGCCCTGCCAAGCGCCCGCCGCCATACTTGAAGCCGGGCGCGCCCGCGCGCGGCAAACCTTAAGAAACCCTGAACCCGTGCCCGCAAGCCATTGAAATCCTGACGCTGGGCCGCTTGTCCACGCTGGACAGGCCCGGCCTACAGACCGTTCAGTGGCACCTTCAGGAACCGGTTGCCATCCTCGTCCGCCGGTGGCAGCTCGCCGCCGCGCATGTTGACCTGCAGGGACGGGATGATCAGCTTCGGCATCGCCAGCGTCGCATCGCGGGCGGTCCGCAGGGCCACGAACTCCTCCCGGGTCTTGCCGGTCAGGTGGATGTTGTGGGCGGCCTCGTCTGCGACGGTTGTCTCCCAGCGGATGTCGCGCCCGTTGGGGCCATAGTCGTGGCACATGAACAGCCGCGTCGCGGCCGGCAGGGCCAGCACCCGCTGGATGCTGTCCCACAACTGCCCCGCATCGCCGCCGGGAAAGTCCGCCCGGGCCGACCCGCCGTCGGGCATGAACAGCGTATCGCCGACAAAGGCCGCATCGCCCATCACATGCGTCATGCAGGCGGGCGTGTGGCCGGGGGTGTGGATCGCGGTGCAGGTCATCTGGCCGACCGTGTAGGTGTCGCCATCATCGAACAGCCGGTCGAACTGCGACCCGTCGCGCTGGAATTCGGTGCCTTCGTTGAACACCTTGCCGAACGTGTCCTGCACCACGGTGATGTTGCGCCCGATCCCGATCCTGCCGCCCAGCTGACGCTGGATATAGGGCGCGGCGGACAAATGGTCGGCGTGGACATGGGTTTCGATCAGCCATTCGACCGTCAGGCCCTTGACGCGGACAAAGGCGATGATCTGCTCGGCGTGGTCATAGGTGATCCGCCCGGCGGCATAGTCGATGTCCATCACGCTGTCGACGATCGCGCAGGCGTTGCTGGCGGGGTCGCGGACGACATAGCTGATCGTGTTGGTGGCCGGATCGAAAAAGCCGGTCACTTCGGGCTTTACGGACAGATCGACGGGCATGGAGAACTCCTTTCGCCTAGGCGGAGCGCGCGGCTGACGGGGTGCGGGCCTGGGCCCAGCGGGCGGAAAGCATCCCCGCCGTCAGCGCGGCGATGAACAACAGGACAAGCGGATCGCCGGTTCCCAGCGCGGGCAGCGCGCCGCCGGGGCAGAACCCCGCGATGCCCCAGCCGATCCCGAAGGTGGCCGATCCCAGGATCAGCCTTTGGTCGATCACCCGGCTTTGCGGGACCTGGAACGCCGGCTCCAGCACCGGGGCAGGGCGGCGAAACACCAGACGGTAGCCGGGGATCACCACGGCCAGCGCCCCGGCCATGACAAAGGCCAGGCTCGGGTCCCAGGTCCCGGCCAGGTCAAAGAAGTTCAGCACCTTGGCCGGGTTGATCATCCCCGAAACCGCGATGCCCAGGCCGAAGATCAGGCCGATGGCAAAGGCTGACACCAGACGCATGTCAGGCCCCCAGATGCCGGATGACGAAGACGGTCAGGATCGCGCTGGCCATGAACGTCGCCGTCGCCACCACCGACCGGCGCGAGAACCGCCCGATCCCGCAGACGCCATGCCCCGAAGTGCAGCCGCCGCCATAGCTGACGCCGACCCCGACGATCAGCCCGCCCAGGGCCACCGTCCCCGCCGACACTGGCTGGTCCATCTGCGGCAAGGCTCCGGTGGCAAGCAGCACCAGCAGCGGGGCCGCCGCCATCCCCAGGATCAGCGCCGCGCGCAGCCGCCAGTCCGGTGGATCGTCCGGCCGGAACAGACCGCCAAGGATGCCGGTGGCCCCCAGGATGCGGCCATGCAGCGCCATCAGCGCCACAGCCGCCGTTCCGATCAGGGCGCCGCCCAGAAGCGACGCCCAAGGCGTAAAGTCAGTTTCCATGCCTTAGATCCTGCAGGTGTTGATCCCCACCAGCCGATAGATCGGGCACGTGCCGACCGCGGCGGTCAGCAGCATGATGACACCGACAGCCGCCGCTGCCCAGACCATCCAGCCGGAAAACCAGCCCAGGGCGAACGCGCCCGCCAGCGCCAGAAGACCCACCAGCGCGCGCAAGACGCGATCCACGGTTCCCACATTCCTGGTCATTTCGATCCCTCCTAGAATCATCCATGCGCAGATCATCGCACGGGCAAGGGGTCGGGCACGGTGACTAGGTCACCAAGCGCGACAGGCGGATCAAGGCGTCCGCGTCAAGGATGCGCAGTTCGCCCCGGCCCTGGCTGACCCAGCCCCGGCGCTGGAACTCGCCCAGAAGCCGCGAGATCACTTCGCGCGCGCTGCCCAGCTCGGCGGCCAGCGCGTGATGCGTCGCCTCGACGGTGCCATCGCGGGCCAGGTCCAGAAGCCGCGTCGCCAGCCGCACATCCATGCGCTGGAACACGATGTCGTCGATCAGCCCGAACAGATCGGTGATCCGCCGGGCATAGGCCTGAAACACGAAACTGCGGAACAGCGCCGACCGACCGGCCAGATCGTCGAACACCGCGCGCGGGATCGCCACCGCCTCGATATCCGTTTCGGCCAGCGCTTCGGCGGAATACGCGACCTCGGCCAGCATGCAGGCCGTGGTCAGCACGCAGCTTTCCCCAGCATGCACGCGGTACAGAAACACCTCGCGCCCGCTGTCGGACCGTTGCTGGACGCGGACCGTGCCCGACAACAAGAGCAGCAGATTGGCCGCCTCTTGTCCCGGCGCAAAGACCGTGGCCCCCGCCGCAAGCCTTACCTGCGTGCTGCGCGCCTGAAGGTCCCGCGCAACGTCGGGCGCAAGCGCCTGAAGCCCCTCGAATCGCGCTGTCCAGCCCATCCCGGTTCCCTTTGCCTTTGCGGTGATCATGACGGCACCCGGCTGCGGCGACCAGAGCCTGCGCGTCTTCTGCAGGGTGGCACCTGACTGCCCAGCATCCTCCGCATTGCCGACACATTCACCGGGCAGGGCATCGCGCGAAGCGACGCGGCCCCGCTGTCGGCAGGGTTGCAGCCGGTTTCGCCAGACACAGTCACGGATCACCGCCATGCCCCACACTCCTGCCCTTACCCTTGCCCGCCATACCGCCCGCCGCCTTGCGCTTGCTGGTGGGCTTGCCCTTGCTGCAACGGCCAGCTTTGCCTTCACCCTGCCGATGACTCCGTCGCCGATCCGGGCGGACCTCGTTCATACCGAGGCGGCCAATGCCGACAAGGTGGGCCAGCTGGTCGCCCTTGCCGCGATCCAGAGCGACCTGCAACTTGCGCTTCTGTTCGTGCAGGAATCCGGTGCCCCGGCCGCCGCGCCCTTCCTTGTCCGCCCGGCGACCGAGACCTGGCCCGCGATCAAGGACGGCATCCTTGCGGCGGGGGGCGCCGATCTGGGGCCGCTGCTGGCCGCGATTCAGGCGGGCAGCGATTCGGCGGCCATCCATGAAAGCTATGTCGAGCTGTCGCTTGGGATGGCCAAGACGCGCACCGCGCTTGCGCCCAGCACAGCCGATTCCGTTGCGGCCATTCTGGCGCAGACCCGTCAGGTGGCCGCCGGACTGAACCCCGCCGGTCCGACCGAAGCCGAGGCGTTCCGCCAGGCCTGGGCCATGCTGATCACCACGCGCAACCAGCTGGACCTTCTGTCGCGCGATCCCGATCCGGCGGTTGTCGCCGCGGTGGGCAAGGTCGCCATGGCGATGGACGACATGATCCTGTCGCTGCCCTATCCGGTATCCGGCGATCCGGTGGCGCTGGACCCCGCACAGGTGCTGGATGCGGTCAAACCGCTGGAGACGGTCGCAGGCGGCGTCTGATCCGGCAGGTCCGCACGCCCCCTGAAGCAGCGCAGAGCTGCGGGTTTTCCAAGGCCCGCAGACTCTCGCCTTGACACTGGCTCTGGCCTGCGCAAGCACATCCAAAGCGTTTCGGATAGCGCCAGGGCCACCGTCTCGCCAGCCAAACAGGAGAAGTCATGTCGATCCGTGTCACCGTCTGGGGCGAGAACGTCCACGAACACAAGAACCGCGTCGTTGCCGAGGTCTACCCCAAGACCATGCATGGCACGATTGCCCAGGCGCTGAACGCGCAGGACGGGATCTCTGCCAGCACCGTCACCTTGCAGGATGCCGACCACGGGATGACGGCGGAAAAGCTGGCCGCGACCGATGTTCTCATCTGGTGGGGCCACGCCGCCCACGGTGACGTCCAGGACGAGATCGTCGAACGGGTCTGCAATGCGGTCTGGGGCGGCATGGGGATCATCTTCCTGCATTCCGCGCATTTCTCGAAACCCTTCAAGCGGCTGATGGGGGCGCCCTGCAACCTGACCTGGCGCGAGGCAGGCGAGCGTGAGCGCCTGTGGGTTACCAGCCGCCAGCACCCGATCGCCCAAGGCCTGCCGGACCATTTCGAGCTGGAACACGAAGAGATGTATGGCGAACCTTTCGGCGTCCCCGAACCGCTGGAAACCGTCTTTGTCAGCTGGTTCGCGGGCGGCGAGGTGTTCCGGTCCGGCCTGACCTATCGGCGCGGCGCGGGGAACATCTTCTACTTCCGCCCGGGGCATGAGACCTACCCCACGTACCACGACGCCAACGTCCAGCGCGTGATCGCCAATGCCGTGCGCTGGGCGCACAACCCGGCGGCGCGGATCGCCAACCCCAACGACGCGCCGAACGTCCCGGTGGACAAGGCGCTGGAGCCGATCACCGAACGCGGGCCGCGCCTGCACCAGGCGGGCGAGGCGGGGTATCGCTGACATGGCCGATCCGATCCGTCTGCTGATCCTGGGCACCGGAGGCATGGCGCGCAACCATGCCGAGAACTTTGCCGCCATTCCGGGGGTGACGCTGGTGGCCGGCATCGACACCCGGCCAGAACAGCTTGCCGCCTTTCAGGCTGCGCATGGCATCCCGCAGGGCTTCGCCTCGGTTGACGAGGCCTTGGCCTGGGGGCAATTCGACGCCGTGACCAACGTGACGCCGGACGCCGCGCATTATGCCACCACCTTGCCGTTCCTTGCGGCGGGCAAGCATGTGCTGTGCGAAAAGCCCCTGGCCACCAGCGAGGCCCAGGCCCGCCAGATGGCCGATGCCGCCGCGCGGGCCGGGGTCGTGAACATGGTCAACCTGACCTATCGGAACGTCCCCGCGCTGCAGCACGCGGCGACGTTGGTGCAGCGCGGGGCAATCGGCACGGTCCGGCATTTCGAGGCGTCCTACCTGCAAAGCTGGCTGACGCAGGACGCCTGGGGTGCCTGGGAGCGCGAAAGCCAGTGGCTGTGGCGGCTGTCCACCGCGCATGGGTCCAAGGGCGTGCTGGGCGATGTGGGCATCCATATCCTTGACTTCGCGACCTTCATCGCGGGACAGGACGTGGCCGAGATGTCCTGCCGCCTGGCGACCTTTGACAAGGCCCCCGGC
>JAKQLM010000069.1 GCA_029567145.1 Pseudomonadota bacterium | reverse complement strand
AGTTTGGGCTTCGGACCGCCCCAGAAGCGCAACAGCCGCGCCTGCCACGGCGGGAAGCGCGAAATAGACCACCCGCCAGGCGACCACACCTGCCATCAGGTCCGCCTGCCCGACCTTAGGCAGCAAGGCCAGAAGGACAATTTCGAAGGCCCCAAGGCCGGCTGGCGCCCCTGACACAAGGCCTGCGCCCAGTGCCAGAAGAAACACCGGCAGGAAGGTGACAAAGGTTATGTCCGCCGGCACCAGAAGCCAAAGTCCAAGTCCCGCTGCCAGGCAATCCACCGCCGCAAGGACGACCAGCCTGGCCTGCGTGATGAGGTTCGGCATCCAGCGCCGGGGCAGGATCAGCCCCGCCAGAAGTAGCCCGGCCAGAACCAGCGGTGCGCCGCTGGCACTCGGCCCGACCGGAACCATCCAGAGCACCATGGCACTGACCATCGCCCAGGCGAGAAGGAAGGACAGCGCCACCTGGATCGACAGCCGCAAGGCGCCAGAAAATCCCAGGTCCGGAAGCATCCGCCAGCGCACCAGTGCGCCGCTGAACACGCCCAACCCCACTGTCTGACTGATGGCAATCGCCGCAAACCCCGCCCGCCCGGCGCGTGCCGGGGCAATTCCCGTCGCCAGATGACGATGCAGTTCCTGATCATAGCCCGCGACAGCGCGGAAACTGATCCAGGTCGCGCCCGCAGCCGCCGTCCATGGCAGAACCCCGACTTCGCCCAACGACCGAAGCACAAGCCCAGGGTCCAGACCCTGCAATCTCTGTGCCAGAAGCGCCAGAAACGCTGCGGACAGCCCGGCCATCATCGTAAGGCGGAGATAGAATCTCGGGCGCAGGACCCACGCCATATCCCGTTGTTGCACCGACCGCCTCCACGCACGCTGGACGGCAGAATGGTCGGCCAGTCATGGCGATCCGGTTAACGACTCAAATGCGCGCAAAGAAAAGGCGCGGCCCCAAGGGGACCGCGCCGACAAGGCCCATGCGGGACCTTCAGATCTCGGACAGAAGCTGCGACTTGGCGACCGGCATCAGTTCTTTCATCTTGGCGCGCACGTCATCGGCGCTTGCCT
>JAKQLM010000028.1 GCA_029567145.1 Pseudomonadota bacterium | reverse complement strand
GCCGGGGTTCCACGGGGTCTGCATGACGCTGATGGTGGAGGAAAAGGCTTCCTCCTCGGTCGGGGCTTTGTAGGCGTAAGGGAAGTAGTTGATCATCTCCTCGATCCGCACCTGATCGGGGGTCGGCAGGACGGCCATGTTCAGGGTCGAGCGGATCACGGCCCAGGAGGCGGTGTCGACGTCGATGGAGAAGGTGGAGACTGGCTCTTCCGCCGTGACCTTGACCGGGTTCGGGGCTTCGGTCGCGTAGGCCTCGGTGTTTTCCAGCTGCGGCTGGGTGATGTCGGGCATCGGGGCGACGACGGATTCCGAGGCGGGGAGGTAGCCGACAATGCCGCCAAGGTTTTCGGCAGGGGCCTCGGCGCGCAGGCGCAGGTCGGCTTCACCGTCCGAGCCTTGGGTAATGCCCATCCTTGCTGAGTCTGGCACGTCGCTTGGCCCGTTGGTGCCCGAAGGAGCAGCTTCTTCCGTTGCGGCGACGGTGGCGCCGTCGGTCGTGGCCTCGGGTTCCGGGGCCATACTGAGGTTGGGCTGAGGTGCTGTCGCCGGATCGGTGCGGGCGAGGTCGGCTTCGGCCAGTTCGGGTTTCGGCTCGGGACGCGGGGAGGCGTCCATCGTGCCGGGTTGGGTGGTGCTGTTGCCTTCGGTCACGGGGGCCACGTCGCCGGCGTCTTGCGTCGCTTCGGCTTCGGCGACCTTGGGCTTTGTCGTTTCGGTCGTGGTGGTGACCGGGCCGGTCCGCTGGTCAAGGAACGGCGGGATCACCGCGACGCCGATCAAGAGGGCGGCGGCAGAGGTGGAGATGGCAAGGGCGGGGCGGGAGGTGAGGAATTTGAGCATGCGACGTACTCCGTTCTGGGGGGCCGCTTTGATGCGGTCCTCACTGGAACGGGCGGGATCGGTTGATCCTTGGAGCCGGTCGTAATTTTCCATCGCCAAGGCCATGGCGCGGGCCTTGGCGTCGGCATCAGGCGCGGGCGTGGCCCTGAGCGCCTTGCGGAGGTCGTCGAGATCGTCGGTCATTTCGCGTCCTCCCGTGCCATGGCCCGCAGGCGTTTCTTCACGTCGCTCATCCGCCAGGCGATTGTCCCCTCGGACACACCCAGGACAACCCCGGCCTCGGCCTGGGTCATCTCTTCGCCCAGGACAAGGGCCACCGTGTCGCGCAGTTCGGGCGACAGCTGCGTCATCGCCTGCGCCAGCCAGTCCGAAGCTTCGGCTTGCGTTGCAATCTCGTCCTGCCGGGCCAGTTCCCAATCGCCCCAGCCAAGCGAGGCGCGGGCGCGGGTCTGCTGGCGGCGGCGCAGGTCGTGGGCGGCGTTCACCACGACGCGGTACAGCCAGGTGGTAAACCTTGCCTCGCCCCGCCAGTTCCGCAGCTTCACAGGCAGGGCGGCG
>JAKQLM010000027.1 GCA_029567145.1 Pseudomonadota bacterium | reverse complement strand
CCACGCGGTAGTCGCCGTCTGCGCCGTAGTCGGCAGAGTGCAGGCCCGCGCGGGCGGTAAGGGCGCTGCCGAAGGCATATGTGCCCCGCGCCTCGTAGAACGAGAACGTGTCGTTGGTGCCAAGGTTGTCACCGATCCGGCCTTCGATGCGCAGCCGGCCGGCGGTATACAGCGCCTCGGCGGCGTAGACATTGATGCCGTCGGCCTGGTTGTCGCCCGCCACCATCGCGCCAAGGCGCAGGCTGTCGGACACATCGGCGGTCAGGTGCAGGGTCAGGCCGTTATACTGGCGCAGGTCGATGTCGTCAGAGCTGTCGATTTCCTTGCCAAGCACAAGCCCGACCTGGGTGCCAAAGGCCCCGAAGGCCCAGGCGGCGTCAAGGTGGCCTTCCAGGCTGTCGACCTTGAAGCCGTCGCCATCGTCGTATTTCTGGTATTGCAGATCGGCCACGGCCGCTTCGAAGCCCTGGGCGGTGGCAAGGGTCGGAAGGGTGGACAGAAGTAGGATCAGCGCTTTGGACATGCTCGGCCTCTGGACGTTTATGGTTATAGCACAACCATATGTTGCAGAAGGAGGAATGTCATCCGCTATGTCTTGCGCGGGTCCGACCTGCGGTCAAGAAAGTGCTGGATACCGTGGTCGGTGTCGGGCCGCAGGACGTTCTCGACCATGATCGCGCCTGCGGTCCGGTAGGCCTGGTCCAGCGGCTGGCCCAGTTGGGCCTGGAACGCGCGTTTGCCCAGGCGGATCGCGGCCGGGTCCTTGGCGGCGATGCTTTGCGCAAGGCCAAGCGTTTCGGCGTCCAGCTGGTCGGGGGGCACAAGGCGGTTCACCACCCCAAGCGCATGGGCCCGGGGGGCGGACAGGAAATCGCCGGTGGTTAGAAGTTCAAAGGCGGCTCCGGGGGCCAGGCGGCGGGTCAGGGCGACGGCGGGGGTAGAGCAGAACAGGCCAAGGTTGATGCCGTTGACGCCGAAGCGGGCGATGTCGGACGCGGTGATCAGGTCGCACGAGCAGGCCAGCTGGCACCCGGCGGCGGTGGCTACGCCCTGGACCCGGGCGATGACCGGCTGGGGCAGGGTGGCAAGGCGCTGCATCACACCGGCGCACAGGTCGAAGAGCGCCTGGAACCGGGCGCGGCCGCCGTCGGGGTCCTGGCGGTAGGACTGCAGTTCCTTCAGGTCGTGCCCGGCGCTGAACGCCTTGCCCTCGGCCGCAAGGATGACGACGCGGACGGCGTCGTCGGCGGCAAGCGCGGACAGGTGGGCATCCAGCGCCCGGAGCATCAGCGTGGACAGCGCGTTCAGCGTCTGCGGTTGGGCGAGGGTGAGGGTGGCGACGCCGTCCTGATCGGCGCGGCGGATCAGTGGCCCCGTGTCGGTATCATCAGTCATCGCATCCCCCCCTTGGCGTCGCGACCAGTCTAGGGGCCAAGCTGCGGGAGGGGAAGGCTGATGGCTCAGGCGGCGTCGATCAGGGCCGTTTGCTTGCGGATGGTGACGGCCGTGTGCGCGGTCGCAGCCGTTGTGTCGCGCGGCAGGCTGGACCTGAATGGATCGGTCGCTTAGCCTGCGACAGTCTGGTGCAGAGGGGTTGATGCGGTGAATTTCCTTAAAAAGCTGTTCGGTGCGGGCGCAGGGGCCGAGACGCAGTCGGTGATCCTGCTGCGCCAGGTGCCGATCCGGTATGACGAACCGGCGCGGTCCTGGCTGGGCGGGTTGCCGCGGCTGCCGGAGGATGTCGCCTGGCCGCGAAGTGAGGCGGGCGCGCCCTTGCAGTTCGTGGCGCAGGTCTGTTGCGCCAATCTGCCAAAGGGCATGTGGGGCGGGATCGGGCCGCGCGATGGCTGGCTGCTCTTGTTCGTCGATTGCTATTCGTTACATGACATCTTGCGGAACGGCAGAGTGCAGGTCCTGCACGTGCTGAAGTTGGGGCCCGAGCGGGAGCCACCCGAGGATATGGGCACCTGCCGCAACGCGATGCTGGATCATATCGATTACAGCTTACCAGTGGTGCGCCCTGGCATCCCCAAGATGTGGCGGCGCTGGCCGGTGGATGTGATCGTGCAGGATGTGCCGGAACCGTTCGAGTATGATGGCGAGATGATCCTGGCGCCGAACCCTGTCGATCCGGCTGCGCTTTATGATGCTCCGGCGGCAGACCCGGAGAGGGGGCTGAGCCTGACAGAGGCCGAGGGTGCGCGCCCGCTGACCTGGCGCGGTGTGTTGTATCTGCTGGATCAGATCGCCCACGGGCTTGGCAGACAGGCCAGCAGCCAATCCTACAAGGTCAAATCCTTGGAGGTGGCCGATACCACGCTGCCGGATCGCTTTCCGGCGGGTTGGGTCGCTTTGGCTTTGGATCAGCGCAAGGTCGAATTGGCACGCTATGCCAAGCCGCTTCCCGAGTGGGAGAGCCGCGCCGAGGCCCTGCGCAACCAGGGTGATACGCCCGTGGAGGCGCTAAGAAAGCTGGAATACTCGATCAAAGAGCGCAAGCGGGACCTGAAGGGGCAAGCAGAAACCATCGCGCTGCTTGAGGCCTATGACGCCGCTGATGCGGATGCCGCGTTTTCCCGGGATGTGGTGCGTGCAGAGCATTCCTATTTTGCCTGGATTCAGGCGATGCAGCAGTTGGTCGCCGAGGTGAGAGCAGAGGTTCAGCGCAAGGATCTGGACCAGGTGCTGACAGAGGCGGAATGGATGCCGATCCGCGACAGGCTGACGGCCTCGACATCCGTTACATGGTACCTTCAGGACGAACGGCATCTTGCCTTGCGCATTCGGCATGGTCTTCTGCCCGAGGCGTCGAACCCCATGGACATGGCCCTGCGCGAAGATGTGCTGGATCTTTACACCCGCGATGCGGCGGCGCGGGCGGCACTCCCGCAGACCCTTCTGGACGAGTTGGAGCCGCAGGCAAGACGGATCGGGTTCCGGAATATCCCGCACCGGATGGGTGGGCCGCGGGACATGGTGCAGGATTCGGAGGTGCAGGACGACTGGATGTTGCTGTTCCAGATCTTTTCTGACGATCCGATGGGCTGGAGGTGGGCTGATGTGGGCGGGTTGTTCGTTTTCCTTCCGGTCGATGACCTGAAGGCCGGTCGGTTCGATGCTGTGGAAGCCTGGGTGGAGGGTGGCTGACGGGTTCGCCGTTGCCCCCACGGGTGCTTCGCGGCAGGGTGGCGGCGCAGCAGGGGGCGGACGGATGCAGATGGCGATGGATGCGGCGGGGCTGACCGGGTTTCTGGCGCGCGAGTTCGGGCAAGTGGCCATGGATTTTGCGGTCGAAAGGGTGGGGCCCGAGGGGTTGGTCCTGCGCCTTAAGGTGGCCGACCGGCACCTGCGCCCCGGGGGCACGGTCAGCGGGCCGTCGATCTTTGCGCTGGCGGATGTGGCGATGTATCTGGCGATCCTGGCGCGGATCGGGCCGGTCGCGCTGGCGGTCAC
This sequence comes from Pseudomonadota bacterium, assembly GCA_029567145.1. GTDB lineage: Bacteria > Pseudomonadota > Alphaproteobacteria > Rhodobacterales > Rhodobacteraceae > Tabrizicola. The sequence continues at coordinate 3,893 of JAKQLM010000027.1, read as the reverse complement.
GACCAGTTGCGCGGTGGATTTCATGCGCAAACCGGCGGCGGGCCGTGATCTGCTGGGCGAGGCGCGGCTGTTGAAGCTGGGCCGCAGTCTGGCGGTGGGCGATGTGCTGGTCTTCAGCGACGGGATGCCCGAGCCGGTGGCGCGCGCCAGCCTGACCTATGCGATCCCGCCGAAACCCCAGCCGCCGAAACCCTAGGCCTTGCGCTTCAGGAACCGGCCTTCGATCTGCGCGCCGCTTTCGATGACGACGGCATTCGTGGTGATGTCGGCCTTGACCTGAGCCGAGGACCGCAGGGTAAAGCTTTCGCAGGCGATCTTGCCATCCAGCTTGCCCCTGACCTCGACCGTGTCGGCGGTGACGGATCCGGTGACGCGACCTTCGGCCCCGATGATCAGCCCATGCGCGGTGATGTTGCCGTCAATCTCGCCCAGCACCTCGACCGAGCCGGTGGTCGTGATTTCGCCGGTGATCCGCAGATCCGAGCCCAGAACAGAGCGGCCGGCGTTTCCTCCGGGCGAGGCGGGACGGGACGGGGCGGTCGGCGTGGGGGCGGCGGTCGGATCGGCAGTCTTGGAGAACATTTCAGATTCCTTGGGACGTCAGGTTCCTTGGGACGGGTGTCCCGACAAGGCGGGCCTTGGGACGGTTCAGCAGATAAGGCGGGATCAGGGCCTGCCGGTCAAGGGGCGGCTTTGGCGGGTGGCGGGTTTCCCCCGGCACGGTGTCGTTTTGCGGCCTGACAATCCGGTGACCGGATGGTCAGATGCGGCGGGAATCAGGGGGTGATCATGTCGGATGCGTTCTTTCAGCCGGTGTCGGGATTCGACCTGCCGCGCTTTGCCGGGGTGCCGACGTTCATGCGGCTGCCGCATGTGCCGTTCGACCATCGGCGGTTCCCCGAGGTGCAGATCGGGCTGATCGGCGCACCCTGGGACGGGGGCACGACGAACCGACCCGGCCCCCGGCACGGGCCGCGCCAGTTACGCGATCTTTCGACGATGATCCGAGCGATGAACGGGGCGACCTGGGTGGCGCCGTTTCAGTTGGCGCGCTGTGCCGACCTGGGGGACGTGGCACCGAACCCCGGCGACCTTATGGATTCGATGGCGCGGATGGAGGCGTTCTATGACCGCGTGGTGGCGGCGGGGATCCGGCCCTTGACCGGCGGCGGGGATCATCTGTGCAGCTTGCCCATCCTGCGGGCGGTGGCGAAATCGCGACCTGTGGGGATGATCCAGTTCGACAGCCACACGGACCTGAACGACATCTACTTCGGGACCAGCCGCTATAACCACGGCACCCCGTTCCGCCGCGCGGTGGAGGAAGGGCTGATCGACCCCAAACGCTATTGCCTGATCGGCATAAGGGGCACGGCCTACGGGCGCGAGGACTGGGACTTTGCGGCGGCCAACGGCATCCGGATCATCCCGATCGCGGAATTCCACGCGCGGGGGGCTGACGACGTGATGGCCGAAGCGCGCCAGATCGTCGGGACGGGGCCGACTTACGTCACCTATGACATCGACTTTGTCGACCCGACCTTTGCGCCGGGGACGGGGACGCCCGAGGTGGGCGGTCCGAATTCCTGGCAGGCCCTTCAGGTGGCGCGGGGCTTGCGCGGGCTGGACGTGGTGGGCGCGGACCTGGTCGAGGTGTCGCCTCCGTTTGATGCGTCGGGGGGGACGGCCTGGCTGGGGATCAGCCTGATGTTCGAGATGCTGTGCGTCATGGCGGAACGGGTCGTCCGGGGCTGAGCGCCGGGGCGCTGCCCCCAGCCCTTTGGTTTCTTGAACCAATGGCGAAACCAAAGGGCTACCCGGGATATTTGTGCAAATGTGAAAGGCTGGAAGATGCAAGCCGAGATGATCATCACCAATGCGAAGGTCCTGACGATGGACGAGGCGCGTCCCCGGGCCGAGGCGGTGGCCCTTGCGGACGGGCAAATCCTTGCGGTCGGAGACTGGGCGGACGTCAAGGCGCTGGCGGGGCCTGCGACGCGGGTCGTGGATGCGGGTGGGCGGACTTTGTTGCCGGGGTTTGTCGAAAGTCACCTGCATCTGGTGTTGGGCGGCAACGAGTTGAGCCAGTTGCAACTGGGCGGGGTCGAGGGGTTCGAGGAACTGGCGCGGCTTTTCCGGGCCTATGCGGCGAAGAACCCGGACCTGCCCTTGCTGATGGCGCAGGGGGCGGCTTACGAGATTCTGGGGGCACCGGTCACAAGGTCCGATCTGGACCGGGTGATCGCCGACCGGCCGATCGCGATGATGTCGCCGGACCATCATACGGTCTGGGCCAACACGGCGGCCTTGCAGGCGGCGGGGCTGTTGCAGGGGGCGGCGATGCCTGCGGGCCATGTGGTCGTCATGGGGGCGGACGGCACGGCGACGGGTGAGTTGCTGGAGTTCGAGGCGTTCTCGCCCGTGCTGGCCTTGACCGGCGATCTGCATCTGCAGCTGGGGATCGCAACCGGGGGGGAGCCGTCGCCCTGGCCCGACGCGGACCAGCGGGCGAAGGACAAGGCGAAGGTGGCGGCGGGCCTGGCGCATTGCGCCGCGCACGGGATCACCAGCATGGTGAACATGGACGGCAACCGCTACACCTGCGTGCTCATGTCCGAGATGGCGGCCGAGGGCCGGCTGACCGCGCGGATCAAGGTGCCCTTCCACATGAAGCCGCACATGGAGCTGTCCGAGCTGGAGCGGGCCAGCGCCATGGCGGCGGAGTTTCAGGGCGACTGGGTGTCCAGCGGCTTCGTCAAGATGTTCATGGACGGGGTGGTGGACAGCCGCACCGCCTATATGCTGCACGATTATCCCGGCACGTCCGAGCGGGGCGCGCCGCTGTTCGAGCCTAAGCGGTTCAAGGCGATCTGCCGGGCGATTTCGGACCGCAACCTGCAGATCGCGGTCCATGCCATCGGCGACGGGGCGGTGCGGCAGACGATTGATGGATATGAGGCGGCGGGTCGGCCTGACCTGCGCCACCGGATCGAACATATCGAGCTGATCGACCGGGCCGACGTGCCGCGCCTTGGCGCCTTGGGCATCACCGCAAGCGTGCAGCCGCCGCATCCCCCGGGGGCGATGGATTTCCCGATGTCGACGATGGACCAGGTCTTCCACCGCGATCGCTGGCGGGATGCCTACCTGTCCCGGACGCTGGCCGACCACGGCGCGGCGCTCGCGTTCGCCTCGGACTGGCCGGTGACGGATGTCAGCGTGCTGCGCGGCATCCAGGCGGCGCTGACCCGGGTGCCCTATGACGGGTGTCAGGACGAACGGGTCGGGCTGATGGAATGCCTGCGCGCCTATACGGCGGGCGGGGCCTGGGCCGCTCATTGGGAGGGGCTGACGGGGACCCTGCGCAAGGGGCTGGCGGCGGATCTGGTGCTGATCGACGGGGACATCGAAGCGATTCCCGCAGGCCAGATCGGTGCCACGGGAATCGCCCTGACCATCGCAGGGGGCCGGATCACCCATGCCGGGCCAGGTTTCGCAGCCTGAGCTGCACTAAAAATCGGCGGATTCCTGAAGGATTCAGGGGTTCGCGAAAAATTCGTCATCTCGGTGTCATTTTCTGCTTGCGGCCTTCGAGACCCGGACGTAAACACCGCCTCACCGAAGCGGAAGAGAAGCGGAAACGCGGAACGGAAGGCGACGGAAGGCGGTGGCGAAGACCACCGTGACGACAATCTGGAGGCAAGACGGCAGGTACGCCAGAAGTTCTGGTGTGCTGCATGTTTTGTGTCCGCGCTCTTTGAAAATTGAAAGTAATGAAGGGATATGCGGGCGGTTTGGGCGCATCGGCGTCAGATCGCAGCATATCGGCCTACTAGGGATCGCAAGGTTCCGATGATGTAGGTGTCAGCTTCACTGTCTTGGCAGGGTTGTTC
>JAKQLM010000026.1 GCA_029567145.1 Pseudomonadota bacterium | reverse complement strand
TCTGGTGCGGATCGCGCATGAGACCGGGGCCGATGCGGTGGCGCATGGGGCGACGGGCAAGGGCAACGACCAGGTGCGGTTCGAGCTTTCCGCCGCCGCGCTGGACCCCGCGATCAAGGTCATCGCGCCGTGGCGGCTGTGGGACCTGACGTCGCGGACGAAGCTGCTGGAGTTTGCCGAGGCGAACCAGATTCCGATTGCCAAGGACAAGCGCGGCGAGGCGCCGTTCTCGGTCGATGCGAACCTCTTGCACACCTCGTCCGAGGGGAAGGTGCTGGAGAACCCGGCCGAGGAAGCGCCGGAGTTTGTCTACCAGCGCGTGACTCCGGTCGAGAAGGCGCCGGATGTGGCTGAACATGTCGAGATCGGGTTCGAGCGCGGCGATGCGGTGTCGATCAACGGCGAGGCGCTGTCGCCGGCGACGATCCTGGCGCGGCTGAACGAGATCGGCGGGAAGCATGGCGTGGGCCTGCTGGACCTGGTGGAGAACCGGTTCGTCGGGATGAAGTCGCGGGGGCTGTATGAGACGCCCGGCGGGACGATCCTTCTGGAGGCGCACCGGGGGATCGAGCAGATCACGCTGGATGCGGGCGCTGGCCACCTGAAGGACAGCATCATGCCCCGCTATGCTGAACTGATCTACAACGGGTTCTGGTTCAGCCCCGAGCGGGAGGCGCTGCAGGCGTTGATCGACAAGACGCAGGAGCATGTGACCGGGACGGTACGGGTGAAGCTGTACAAGGGGTCGGCGCGGACGGTGGCGCGGTGGTCGGATCACAGCTTGTATTCGGAAAAGCACGTCACCTTCGAAGAGGACGCGGGGGCCTACGATCAGAAGGATGCGGAAGGCTTCATCCGGCTGAACGCGCTGCGGCTGCGGCTGATCGCTAGCCGGAATGCCCGGGTGGCCAAGTAGCGCGTCCAGCGTGGACAGATTTGTCCACATAGTGAAATCAACGGGTTACAGGGGGCGGTTTACGCCCCCTTAACTTTTGCCATGGCCGCCTCTTCCGCCGAGATCAGCGCCTTTGCCAGTGTGATCGGCACCGACAGGTCCTGCATCGCGGCGCGGACGTCCGCGAAAATCTCGGATTCGCTGGGGAACAGGCCGCCGACGCGAAAGAGGTTCCGGCCATGCGACAGGGCGACGTGCATTTCCTTGCCGTTCGACGTGGCGGCGTAAAGCTGGGCACCATAGCCGATGTGGTTTTCGATCCGGGTCAGCACGTCGATCACGGCGGCAAGGGCCGGGGGCTCTTCCATCTGGCTCCACGAGGTCCAGATGCCGTAGGCGCGGCCGCCATGCAGGACGGTGCGCAGATGGTGCAGACCGTCGGTCGACAGATCGCCGCCAAGGAACCTGCCGGGGCGGGTCTTGTCTTCCAGCGCGATGAAGAAGGCGGGCATGTCCACCCGGTTGGGAAACTGCGCGACGATGCCCTGAAACAGGGTGCGAGAGTTCTTGCCGCCGGTTTCGATATGCACCTCGGCCATCTGGATCGCATGGGCGCCCAGATCGCCGTGGACGTGATCTTCGGCCTTGCGCACGCCCTTGGGCAACAAGCGGGCGGGCAGGCCGTTCAGAAAGCTGCTGGCATTCTTGTCAAAGTGCATGCCGATGGACCGGGCCAGCACCGGCATCACCGCCGCCTCTTGCCGCCGGATCATCCAGCGATGGCTGTAGAAAATGATCGCCGCCCCGGTGCCAAGCGCGATAAGCGCGGCCTTGAAACGATCATCGCCCGCCATGGCCGACGAGGCGATCATCAAGGTGACGACGCCTGACACGACGGCCACCCCTGCGATCAGCGCGGCAGTCAGGCCGCCCAAGCGACGCAGGTCGGGCATCAGGGTGCGAACGGCAAGCGCCACCTCATCGCTGGCATCGGGTGGCGGCGCGGCGGGAGTGTCGGTCATCGCGGGCCTTTCTGTTTCAGGTCAGGGCAGGCGCGGCAACTGGGCGGGCTTGTCGTTCCAGACACCCGAGATCGACCAGGCCTCATCCCCCAGCCGGTCCTGATAGGTGATCGCGCCGGACTGGCTGCCGGTGGCGGTCAGTCCCAGGGTCATGCTGTCATCGGGTTCGCCCAGGTTGACCTCGATCCCGACACCAGACAGCGCAAGGTCGGGCCAGAGCTTGCAGTCGGCAAAGCTGTAGTCCGTGCCCGCGTCGGTGGCCGTTGCCGTCAGCGTGCCGCCGAAATCGCAGCCGATGCTGATGGGGTCGGCCCCGTCCCAGACGGACAGCGCGATGTTCTGGTAAAGCTCGGTATGCACGGCGCGGGCCACGGCGACCGGGTCGGCCAGTTCGGCGGGATCGGTCAGGGTCAGGGGTTCGTAGCCGTCGATCAGGTCCTGCTGACAGTGCTGTTCGGGCGCGACAGGCAGCGTTCCGTCGGACAGCAACGCCTGCACGATGCCGTCAGGACAGGCGAGACCCCGGCCCCAGATCACATGCGGCCCGCCCTGCATGAAGACGCCATGCGCGTTTGCCGCGTTCGCAAGCACGTCGTAGGCCATGCTGATCGGCGTGATCGGATCGGCGTCGCCATTCAGGATCAGCGTCGGCCAGTCACCTCCGACATAGGGGGCGGGGCGGGTCGCGGGGCCCTGATACGGCCAGTAGGCGCAGGCAAGCTGTTCCTGGAAGAACGACCGCAGAAGACGCGGGGCCTGCGGGGCAAGCGTGGCAGCCTGGGCAAGGATGCGGTCGGCGCGTTCGTCCGGCGTGCCGGGGCCAGAGTCGTAATCGGTGCAAGTGATTGCAAAAAAGGCCGCGCCGAACCAGCCGGGGTCCGCGATGCCGACCTCGGTTTCCAGGTCGATGTACATGTTGGCGTAGCCAAGCTGCAGCATCGGGACAAGATTGCCGCGACCGCCTGCGGCGAGGGCGCGAAGGAACTCGGCCCGGCCTTCGGGGGCATACAGTGCGTAGAAGGCGCTGGCATCGAACAGGCCCGAGGTCAGGTCGCGCTGCACGATCTGGCCATCGGCCAGCGTCAGGGAAACCGGGATCGGGCCTTGTTCGAGACGTTTTTTCAGGTCGTCAAAGACTGCGGCCGCATCGCCGCCCATGTCGCGGGCGCAGGGGCCGATGTCGGCA
>JAKQLM010000017.1 GCA_029567145.1 Pseudomonadota bacterium | reverse complement strand
CTTTGCCATCGTGCAGATGCTGTGGTCGATCGCGCTTTATCCCCTGGTCGTGGGCCTGTCCCGGCTGATCTTCGACTTGCGCAAGCCCGCAACCGGCGAAATCGACAATTTCGGGAGACGGCTGTGAAACGGACCGCCCGCGATGTCGAGGAAAGCAACCGCAGCCTCAACCGCCGCACGATGATGCTGGGCGGGGCGATGGCGGCGATGGTCGCCGTCCTGGGTGTGCGGATGCGCTATCTGCAGGTCGATCAGGCCGATGAATTCAAGCTTCTGGCCGAAGAAAACCGGATCTCGATCCGGCTGATCCCGCCCGACCGGGGCCTGATCCGCGACCGCAACGGCAAGCTGATCGCCGACAACGAACAGAACTACCGCGTGGTGATCACGCGGGAAGCGGCGGGCGACGCCGACCTTGTCCTGCGCCGTCTGGCCAGCATCATCCCGATGACGCCGGAAGAGCTGGAGCGCATTATCGAAGAGGTGAACGCCCTGCGGGCCTTTGTCCCGGTCACCGTGGCCGAACGCCTGAGCTGGGAGGATTTCTCGAAGGTCGCGCTGAACGCCCCGGCGCTGCCCGGCGTCACGCCCGAAGTCGGCCTGTCGCGGCAATACCTCCTGGACACCGATTTCGCCCATGTCGTCGGCTATGTCGGCCCGGTCAGCGACAAGGACCTGGAGGCGCTGGCCAAGCCCGACCCGCTGCTGTCGATCCCGAAATTCCAGATCGGCAAGATCGGCGTGGAAAAGTGGATGGAAGACACCCTGCGCGGGCAGGCGGGCACCAAGCGGATCGAGGTGAACTCGGCCGGCCGCGTCATGCGCGAGCTGGAGCGGCAAGAGGGCGAGGCGGGCCTGGACATCCGCCTGACCATCGACGCCGAGGTGCAGAACTTTGCCATGGCCCGCCTCGGCGAGGAAAGCGCCGCCGTGGTGGTCATGGACGTGACCAACGGCGACATCATCTGCTGCGCCTCGGCCCCTTCGTTCGATCCAAACCTGTTCGTCCGGGGGATCAGCCACGCCGACTACAACATCCTGATGGAAGACGACCACCGGCCCCTGGCCAACAAGACCGTGTCGGGGGCCTATCCGCCCGGGTCCACCTTCAAGATGGTCACCGCCCTGGCCGCGCTGGAGGCCGGGGTCATCACCCCCGAAACCCGCGTCCGCTGCCCTGGCTATATCGAATACGGCGACCGGCGCTTTCACTGCTGGAAACGCGGCGGGCATGGCACCGTCAGCCTGCAGCGGTCGCTGTCGGAAAGCTGCGACGTCTTTTACTACGACATCGCGCAGAAGGTCGGCATCGACAAGATCGCCGAGATGGGCCGCAAGCTGGGCCTTGGCCAGCGGTTCGACATCCCGATGTCGGCGGTCACCGATGGCATCATGCCGAACAAACAGTGGAAGCTGGAGCGTCACAAGGAAGACTGGCGGATCGGCGACACGATCAACGCCTCGATCGGGCAGGGCTATGTCCTGACCTCGCCCCTGCAACTGGCGGTGATGACCGCCCGCATCGCCAGTGGCCGGGCCATCGCGCCCCGTCTGGTCCGGATGATCAACGACAAGGACCTGCCCGTGCCCGATGCCGCGGCGCTGGATATCCCGGCCGAATATCTGGCCGGTGTCCGCCAGGGCATGCACGAGGTGATCAACGGCGAACAGGGCACCGCCAAGTCCAGCCGCATCGTCGATCCGACCATGGTCATGGCGGGCAAGACCGGCACCAGCCAGGTCCGCAACATCAGCGCGTCCGAGCGTGAGTCCGGCGTGATCGGCAACGACCAGCTGCCCTGGAACCGGCGCGATCATGCGCTGTTCGTCGGCTACGCGCCCTATGACAATCCGCGCTATGCGGTGGCCGTCGTGGTGGAACATGGCGGCGGCGGGTCCACCGCAGCGGCCCCCATCGGGCGCGACGTGATCCTGCGGGCGATGTCGGACGGCCTGCCCAGCCTCGATGCCTATCCTGCCAGCCAGCGCGGCCGGATCGAAAGCATGTTGAACGAGTTGCCCCTGCGCGACCCGGTGACCGGGATCACCCCGGTCAAGACCGAAACCTGAAGGGGGCGGCGATGAGCTTTCTGGAATATCGCGTCAAGTTTGCCCCGACCGGGCTGCGCAAGGTGTTGTACCTGAACTGGCCGCTGGTGGTGCTGATCACCGCCGTCGCCTCGGTCGGGTTCCTGATGCTGTACTCCATCGCCGGCGGCGAGATCGACACCTGGGCCCGCCCGCAGATGGAACGCTTTGGCGTCGGTCTGGTCCTGATGTTCATCGTCGCGATGATCCCGATCTGGTTCTGGCGCAGCATGGCCGGGATCGCCTATCTCATGGCGTTCCTGTTGCTGCTGGTCGTCGAGTTTTTCGGCGCGGTCGGCATGGGCGCGCAACGCTGGATCGACCTTGGCTTCATCCGCCTGCAACCGTCCGAGATGATGAAATTCACGCTCGTGATGATGCTTGCGGCCTATTACGACTGGCTGGACCCGAAACGGGTGTCGCGTCCGCTGTACGTCCTGATCCCGGTCCTTCTGACCATAGCGCCAACCGTGCTGGTGCTGATGCAGCCCAACCTTGGCACCTCGCTGATGCTGATCCTTGCGGGTGGCACGGTGATGTTCGCGGCGGGGGTCAGCCTTTGGTACTTCGGCGCGGTGATCGCGGTCGGGGTCGGCGCGGTGGTCGGCGTCTTCG
>JAKQLM010000016.1 GCA_029567145.1 Pseudomonadota bacterium | reverse complement strand
GAACGTGGCAGTTGATCGAAGCCGCGCCTTCGGGCAGTCTGTCTCCAGCCCTCAGTCACCGTCGAGATGCCATGGATCCGGATCTGGTTCTGACCTTGGGCCTTGCCCTTCTTGCCCTGTCGATGCCCGCTTTGCTGAGTGCATGGGTTGACGGGCGGATGTCCAAAGCGGGCATCGCAATGATTGCCGCGTCTGCGGGAATGATCGGCTGGGCGATCTATAGCCAGCCCAAGGGCTATACACTTGCAGGCATCCCCGATGTGGTCATCGGGGTCGTCGCCCGTCTGATCAACTAAACCCTTTCATTCGCCCTTTTCGCGGCGGCGGGTATTGGCGGCATAGCTGCCCATCGACTTGCGTGGCGGGGTCACGCCCTTGATCCGCAGCGTGTCGTCCATGCCGGACCAGAATTTTGCTGCCTGATCGGGCGCTTCGATATCGTCGATCGACTGGGTCTTGGCCGTCTGGCGACGGACCGAGGATTTCTCGATCGCGCAGACCTGAAAAAGCGGCATGTCCTTTTCGATCAGGACCTCGCTTCCTGTGCGGTGGACCTTGATGTTCATGAACAGCGGCATCGGGCGGAAGCTGTCGGTCTCGACGATGGCCTCAAAGCAGCTGAAGGCGCTGATGTCGTTCTTGTTCACGATGGGGCGGATGTGCAGCCAGACATCGGGGGCGGTTTCCACGAAATGCCCGGTCCATATTTGCACAATGCCGGGGTCGGACAACCGGCGCAGGTGGTTCGGGGCATGGCCGCGGAATTTTTCGGGCGCGTGGGCGTTCCAGTGGGCGTGGAATTCAGGCTCGAACGGCTCGGCCGAGAAGGTGCGCCACTGGCCTTCGTCGGCGATAAAGGTTTCGCGACCATCGAACATCAGGCTCATGGTCTTGGGCGGGAAAAGATACCAGCCCATGCCCGAGGCGACCCGAACGGATTCGCAATACTGAAACGCCGCCATCGGTAGATAGCCCAGCGCGCCCCTGTCGGCGGGCATCGGCATATGGGCGGGCGGATAGGCACGGGTAAAGGTGATGTCAGCGGTCATACCCGCGTCGCTCCTGTGTTGTGGCGTCGGGACCGGACCCGGTGTCCAGATCCGCTATCGGCTTCAGCTTCGACAGGCGCGCCCCTGTCGTCAATGTGACAGAAGCGCGCCCGGGATCGGCAGGGCGTTGATACGCCCCGCCCGTCAGGCCGCCAGCCGCACGACTTTTGCCGGCAGGTGCGAACCACCGACTTCAGTCGCTGCGTGCTGAGCTGCTTTGGGCGGGAGGTGGGAACCGCCGACTTCGGTCATGGTGTGCTGGGCGGCTTTGGGCGGGAGGTGGGAACCGCCGACTTCAGTCGCTGCGTGCTGAGCTGCTTTGGGCGGGAGGTGCGAGCCACCGACTTCGGTCGCTGCGTGCTGCGCGGCCTTCGGGGGCAGGTGCGAGCCGCCGACTTCGGTCGCTGCATGCTGAGCGGCTTTGGGCGGCAGGTGCGAGCCACCGACTTCAGTCGCGGCATGCTGCGCGGCCTTCGGGGGCAGGTGCGAGCCGCCGACTTCGGTCGCTGCATGCTGGGCGGCTTTCGGGGGCAGGTGCGAGCCACCGAGTTCGGTTGCGGTGTGCTGGGCGGCTTTGGGCGGGAGGTGCGAGCCACCGACTTCGGTCGCGGCATGCTGAGCGGCTTTCGGGGGC
>JAKQLM010000010.1 GCA_029567145.1 Pseudomonadota bacterium | reverse complement strand
CCACAGGACATAGGCCGTCAGCGCATAAAGAAAGCCGGGCAGCGTGTCTCCGGCAGGGGCGGCGGGGCGGGGCGGGGCAGGGGTGTCGCTCATTCCCCACCCCTAGCGAAAGGCCCCTGGGACAACCACCCCGATCTTGTGCCCCGCACAATCCCGACCGTTCCGCTTGGCCCAGATCTCCCGGCCCGTGCCGGGCCTATCCTTGCGGCAAGTCCCAGCCTGGCGGGGCCAGTTCGAACCCGTCGAACCGGAACCCGGGCGACACGGTGCAGCTTGCCAGCGTCCAGTCCCCGGTCGAGCGCGCCGCCTGCCACCAGCCCGCAGGCACCACCGCCTGCACGACCTCGCCGCCCAGCACGTCCGGCCCCAGCCGGATATCCCGTGCCGCGTCGATCCCCAGCGACAGCACCAAGCGCGCCCCTGCATGCCACAGCCAGATTTCGTCGGCATCCACCCGATGCCAATGCGACCGTTCGCCCGCGCGCAGCAGAAACAGGATCGCCGTCCCACTTGCCCGCCCGGAGACCACCGGCCCGACCCAGGTCTGCCGGTACCAGCCGCCCTCGGGATGCGGCTGCAACTCCAGCTTGCGGATGATCTCCTCGGCGCTCATGCCTGCCGCCATGTCCCGGGGGCAAGCCCGTCCAGCGTCCAGTCCCCCACCCGCCAGCGGATCAGCCGCAGGCAAGGCAGCCCCACCGCCGCGCACATCCGCCGCACCTGCCGGTTCCGCCCCTCGCGCAGGGTGACTTCGATCCAGGCATCCGGCACCGATTTGCGCACCCGGATCGGCGGCACGCGCGGCCAAAGCCAGTTCGGCTCGGCCACGGACCTGGCCCCGGCGCGCAAGGTGGGTCCATCGTTCAGCACCACCCCGGCGCGCAGCCGCGCCAAGGCCTCTTCTGTCACCACGCCCTCGACCTGCGCCAGATAGGTCTTTTCCAGCTTGTGCCGGGGGTCGGCGATCTGCGCCTGCAGCTTGCCGTCGTCGGTCAGGACGACCAAGCCTTCCGAATCCCGGTCCAGCCGCCCCGCCGGATAGACCCCCTTGACCGGCACGAAATCGGCCAGCACCGCCCGCTCGCCTTCGCGCGAGAACTGGCACAGGACATCATAGGGCTTGTTCAGAAGGATCAGCATCGTCCAGACCTAGCCGCCACAGGCCCGGTTGCCAACCCATGCCCCGCATGCCAGCCTTGCGCCATGACCCGGACCCTGATCATCGGCGCAGGCATCACTGGCGCGGCGCTGGCCTTCCAGCTGTCCCGGCGGGGCGATGACGTGACCCTCGTCTCGACCCATGCCGAAGGCGGCCTTGCCTCGGCGGCCAGCTTTGGCTGGCTCAATGCGTCGTTCTTCCTTGGCCAGGCGCATTTTCACCTGCGGCATCAGGGCCTTGCCGCCCACCGCCGCCTGCAGGACCTGCTTGCCGGACTGCCGACCACCTGGCAAGGCTGCCTGTGGTACGAGGCGACCGGCGAGGCGCAAGAGGAAACCGCGACCGACCTTGCCGCCTTTGGCTACCGCGTCACCCGCCTGACCCGACCCCAGATCGCCGACCGGCTGCCCGCCCTTGGTCCGGTCCCCGACAGCGCGCTGTTCTTTCCCGAGGAAGGCGCTTCGGACCCGGCCATCCTTGCCCGCGCGTTGATCCAGGCCTCGGGCGCAGAAGTGATCCGCGCCACCGTCCAGTCCCTGTCGGAAAAGAACGGCAGGGTGACAGGCGTTCTGACCGATCTCGGGCCGATCAAGGCCGACCGCGTCATCCTGGCAACCGGCACCGGCACGCCGGCGCTGCTGGAACCGCTAGGCACCACATTGCCCATGCTGCAACGCCCTGGCCTGATGCTGGCCACCAACGCCCTGCCGCCGATCTGCCCCGTGATCCTTGCCACGCCGGACCAAGAGGTGCGGCAGGACGCCCAGGGCCACCTGCACGCCCCCGCTTCTGCCGGTCACCAAAGCGACCACGCCGAGGCGCTGGGCTCTTTCCCGGTCGTGATCAACGCCACGCTGCAGCGTCTGCGCGCGCTGTTTCCGGGGCAGGACATCCAGTTTGCGCGGCAGGCCATGGCGCTGCGCCCGGTTCCGGGCGACGGCCTGCCGGTCGCGGGGCAGGGGCCGCTGCCCGGCCTATGGATCGCGGTGATGCACTCTGGCGCGACGCTTGCCCCCATCGTGGCCGAACTTCTGGCCGACGAGATCACGGGCGGCCCCGAAAGCCCGCTTCTGGCCGCCTTCCGCCCCGGTCGCTTTCAATAGATTCGGGGCGCCCCGGACAAGACGCCCCGGACTAGGCACCCGCCGCTGTCTTCAACGCCATCGGTCCGACGCTTCTGATGGCCCCACCCCCGGCCTGCGCGCGTCAGGGCTGGGAACACGCCCCACCCTGCAGGCACCCAAGCACGCGCGGTACACTGTCCGCAGTCGTGTCGATCAACGTCTGGCACGGGGTCGCAATCAGCTGATACCCCATGTCCGTCTCAAGCAGCCAGACAAGCCCGGTCTTCTCTGAAAGCTGCTCGACAGCGGTCGCGGTGTCGGTCCCGCCGATGTCACTGTAGTCTGGCAGGATCAGCGTCACCGGTGCCGACAGGGGCCGGTCAAAACCTGTAGGCGACCCGATATGCCCCGTGACCTGCCCGCGCCACGCCTTGAACCCCGATGCAAGGACCAAGTGCGGCCGATCTGCAGGGGCCAGCGTGACCGGCTGCAGATCAGAGAAACGGCCAAGAACCAGAACATGCGGCAGCCCGGACGCTTGCATGTCCTGGTAGGTGCGTTCGATCCCGGATCGGTCACAGGTCAACGCAACGGCCGGCCCGGACCACAGCGCCAGAAGCGCCGCCACCAGGCCGGCCGGTGCAAGGTTCATCCGGCCTAGCCCTTCAGGATGCTCCGCCCGGCATATTCCGCCGTCTCGCCCAGCATTTCCTCGATCCGGATCAGCTGGTTGTACTTGGCCAGCCGGTCCGACCGCGACAGCGAGCCGGTCTTGATCTGCCCGCAGTTCGTGGCCACCGCGAGGTCGGCAATCGTCGCGTCCTCGGTCTCGCCTGACCGGTGGCTCATCACGTTGGTGTAGCGCGCGCGATGCGCCATGTCGACGGCCTGCAGGGTTTCGGTCAGGGTGCCGATCTGGTTGACCTTGACGAGCATCGAGTTCGCACACCCGGCCTTGATCCCTTCGGCCAGACGGCGCGGGTTGGTGACGAACAGGTCATCGCCGACCAGCTGGATCTTGGACCCCAGACGGTCGGTCAAGAGCTTCCAGCCCTCCCAGTCGTCCTCGGAACAGCCGTCCTCGATGCTGATGATCGGGTAGTCCGCCGCAAGGCCCGCCAGGAAATCGACATTCTCGGCAATCGACAGGGATTTCCCCTCGCCCTTCATCTCGTACTTGCCGCCCTTGAAGTATTCCGTGGCCGCACAATCCAGCGCCAGATGGATATCCTCACCCGGACGATACCCCGCCTTCTCGATGGATTTCAGAATGAAATCAAGCGCGTGGCGGGCAGAGTTCAGGTTCGGCGCAAAGCCGCCCTCGTCGCCCACGTTGGTGTTGTGACCCGCTGCCGACAGTTCCTTTTTCAGCGTGTGGAACACTTCCGACCCCATCCGCACCGCCTCGCGGATGTCGGATGCGCCCACCGGCATGATCATGAATTCCTGGATGTCGATCGGGTTGTCCGCGTGTTCGCCGCCGTTGATGATGTTCATCATCGGCACCGGCAGGATGCGGGCGCTGGTCCCGCCGACATAGCGATACAGGGGCTGGGCGGTGAACTCTGCCGCGGCCTTCGCCACCGCAAGGCTGACCCCAAGGATCGCATTCGCCCCAAGCCGCGACTTGTTCGGCGTGCCGTCCATCTCGATCATCGTGCGGTCGATGCCGACCTGTTCGGTCGCGTCAAAGCCGACGATCTCTTCGGCAATCTCGCCGTTCACGGCCGCGACCGCCTCCAGCACGCCATTGCCCTTGTAGCGCCCCTTGTCGCCATCGCGGCGTTCGTTCGCCTCGTGCGCGCCGGTCGAGGCCCCCGACGGCACCGCCGCCCGGCCCATGCTGCCGTCTTCCAGCGTGACGTCCACCTCGACCGTCGGGTTGCCCCGGCTGTCCAGAATCTCGCGGGCGTGAATGTCGATGATCGTGCTCATGGGAAGCTCCCCTTTGGCCGAATTGCGCTCTCCCGGCCCGTTTAGCGCGCCTCACCCGGCATGGGAAGCACGGATCGCGCGGCGCTCGCGGGCAAAGGCGTAAAGCCCCGAGCAGACGATCAGCGCCGACCCGGCCAGCGTCGGCAGATCGGGGCGTTCGGCCAGGAAGACCATCCCAAGGCCCATGGAAAAGACCAGACGACTGTAACGGAACGGTGCCACGACCGCGACTTCTCCGGTCCGCGTGGCCTTTGTCACCGCCCAATAGCCCGCCGTCCCGAAGATCCCAGCGCCCAGCAGCACCAGCGCCTCGCTCCCGGTGACCATCCGCACGTCGCCACTGGCCGCGATCATCCCCAGCCCCAGCACCGTCACCGCCATCAGCCCCCAGGCCGACACCTGCGCCGTCGTGACCGACCGCGGGATCGCCCGTGCCGCAAGATCGCGCACCACGATCCCCGCGACCGAGATCAGGACCAGCATCGCCTCCAGCCGAAAGCCGTCGCCCCCCGGGCGGATCACCAGAAGCACGCCCGCAAAGCCGACCGAAATCGCCGTCCAGCGCCGCCAGCCGACCCGCTCCTTGAAGACCAGCGCCGCCCCCAGCGTCACCGCCAGCGGCAGCGCCTGCAAGACTGCCGCCACCGTGCCCAAGGGGACGGCCGCCAGCGCCGCCACATAGCTTGCCGCCGCGACCATCTCGCCCAGATTGCGGGCGATAACAGCGGGATGCAGCGCGTCCTTCACAAAGATGCCCTGACCCTGCCGCCGTGCCATCGACCAGAACACCGGCCCGCCCAGCACGCCCGACACCAGCACGATCTGCCCGACCGGCAAGCCGACCGCGGCCAGCTTCAGAAACAGGTCCTCGACCGCGAACAGCGCCATCGCGGCCAACATCAACAGGATGCCGGTCAGGTTCTCGCTGCGGGGCTGGCTGGGGGTCATGCGCCCCTTCTAGGCGGCAGTCAGCGCGATGGAAAGCCCCGCCGGGCACCGCGTAGGGTGGGCAATATTGCCCACCTTACCCGGTCTCCTGTCTTGCCCTTCGCCGGTCCACAGGCCACAACCGGCGCAACCGGAGGGAACAGATGCCGCGCAAGGACCGACTGGACGCGTTCGGAGGCTCGGTGCTTCTGGGCCTGACCCTGCTCCTGGCCTTCAACCAGGTGATCGTCAAACTGGTGAACGCCGGCCTGCAGCCGGTGTTCTTTGCGGGTCTGCGCTCGGCTCTTGCGATCGTCTTTGTCTGGGCTTGGCTGGCGTGGCGCGGCCGTCCGCCGCGCCTGACGCGGGCCACGCTGCCCGCAGGTCTTCTGATCGGCGCGGTCTTTTCGGCCGAGTTCCTGTTTCTTTTCCTTGCATTGGACCTGACCACCGTGGGGCGGTCCTCGCTGATCATGTATTCGATGCCGGTCTGGTTCGCCTTTCTTGCCCATTTCTGGCTGGGCGAGCGGATCACCCCGCGCAAGGCGGCGGGCCTGGCGCTGGCCTTCGGCGGCTGCACCATTGCGATCCTGTCGCGCCCCGCCACGGGCGAGGGGAGCCTGCTTGGCGATCTTTGCGCCCTGGGTGCGGCCTGGGGTTGGGCGCTGACCGCCTTCGTCGCGCGTCGCCCGGTGATGCGGGCGGAAGGGCCGGAGATGCAACTGTTCTGGATGGTCCTCGTCTCGACCCCGATCCTGCTTCTGCTTGCGCCCTTCTTCGGCCCGCTGGTCCGCGACCTGCAGCCCGTGCATCTGGTGGGTCTGGTGTTCCAGGCGTCGGTCGTGGTCGCGGGCGGCTTCATCACCTGGCTTTGGCTGATGTCGGTCTATCCCTCGGCCACCGTGGCTTCGTTCTCGTTCCTCACGCCGATCCTGGCGATCCTTCTGGGCGCGTTAATCTTTGGCGAATCCGTCACTTGGGCGATTCTTGTCGCCGCGGCGCTGGTTGCGGCGGGGATCGTGCTCATCAACCGGTCCGGTCGGGGCTAGGCCGACAGAATCGGCCCCGGCCTGCCATCCACAGCTGCACTCTCCAGCCAGCCGTCTTAGCCAAGACCGGCAACCCGGCCCGAATGCTGGCAAATCCCGCGCTCTTCACAAACCGCGCGAACTCTGTCCCCAAAGCTGTCCACACCCCCTGCGAAATGATCATGACAAAGGCGTGACAGCCCGCATGCCACGTCAAGAAGGAATATTGCGCGACCTTGCAAATAATTCCGTTGAACGGACCCCGCGAATACGACACTTTGACAACGCGGCCGGGGTTAGCACCATATCTAGTGCCGCCGAGGTGGAAGCAGGACAGGCAACGGCCACAGAGCCCCGGGGAAAACCGGGCGGTGGTCATGCGGCACGCATCCCTTCGCTTCATCAATTTCGGCTGGTTCGGCCGCAAAAAAACAGGAGTTCAGGGGCATGAAGATCGAGCGGCAGTTCACCACCGAAGCCACCGGCGCCTATGGCGCGATGGACTTTACCACCACCGTTTCCGAAATCCGCAACCCCGACGGCACGGTCGTCTTCCGCAACGACGCCGTCGAGGTCCCCGAGGGCTGGAGCCAGGTCGCCTCTGACGTGCTCGCCCAGAAGTATTTCCGCAAGGCGGGCGTCCCGGCGGTTCTGAAGAGGGTCAAGGAAAAGGGCGTGCCCGAATTCCTGTGGCGGTCCGTCCCCGATGAAGAGGCTTTGGCGCAACTGCCCGAAGGCCTGCGGATCGTCGGCGAGACCAGCGCCAAGCAGGTCTTCGATCGTCTGGCGGGGGCCTGGGCCTATTGGGGCTGGAAGGGTGGCTATTTCACCACCGAAGCCGATGCCCGCGCCTATTATGACGAGATGCGCTTCATGCTGGCCCGCCAGATGGCCGCGCCGAACTCGCCCCAGTGGTTCAACACCGGCCTCCATTGGGCCTACGGCATCGACGGCCCGTCGCAGGGTCACTTCTATGTCGACCACCAGTCGGGCAAGCTGACCAAGTCGGCAAGTGCCTACGAACACCCGCAGCCTCATGCCTGCTTTATCCAGTCGGTCAAGGATGATCTGGTGGGCGATGGCGGCATCATGGACCTTTGGGTCCGCGAGGCGCGGCTTTTCAAATACGGCTCCGGCACCGGCACCAACTTCTCCTCGCTGCGGGGTGAGGGCGAGAAACTTTCCGGCGGTGGCAAATCCTCGGGCCTGATGGGCTTTCTCAAGATCGGCGACCGCGCTGCCGGGGCGATCAAGTCCGGCGGCACCACCCGCCGCGCGGCCAAGATGGTGATCATCGACATGGATCACCCCGATGTCGAAGACTTCATCAACTGGAAGGTGATCGAGGAACAGAAGGTCGCCAGCCTGGTCGCCGGTTCCAAGATGCATGAGGCCCGCCTCAACGACATCTTCGCCGCGATCAAGTCCTTTGACGGCTCGATGGACGGCGCCACCGACGCCGCCAAGAACCCGGCGCTGAAAGCCGCGATCAAGGCCGCCAAGAAGGCGATGATCCCCGACACCTACACCAACCGCATCCTGCAATACGCGCGGCAGGGCTTCACCTCGATCGAATTCCCCACCTACGACACCGACTGGGATTCCGAGGCCTACATCTCCGTCTCTGGCCAGAACTCCAACAACTCGGTCCGCGTCACCGACGCCTTCCTGACCGCCGTCCGCGAAGACAAGCCGTGGGAGCTGATCCGCCGCACCGACGGCAAGGTCGCCAAGACCGTTTCGGCGCGTGAGCTGTGGGACCAGATCGGCCACGCCGCCTGGGCCTGCGCCGACCCCGGCATCCAGTTCCACGACACCGTCAACGCCTGGCACACCTGCCCCGAAGACGGCGCGATCCGGGGGTCAAACCCCTG
>JAKQLM010000796.1 GCA_029567145.1 Pseudomonadota bacterium | reverse complement strand
CCGCTACGACAACTATATCGGCGGCAAGTTCGTGCCCCCGGTCAATGGCCGCTACCTGGACAACGTCACGCCGATCACCGGGGCCGTGGTGTGTCAGGTGGCCCGGTCCGACGCCGCCGACATCGCCCTGGCGCTGGACGCAGCCCACGCGGCCAAGGACGTCTGGGGCAAGACCAGCGCCGCGCATCGCTCGAATATCCTGCTGAAAATCGCCGACCGGATCGAGGCGAACCTGGACCTGATCGCCACCGCCGAAACCTGGGACAACGGCAAGCCGATCCGCGAGACGGTGAACGCCGATATCCCGCTTTCGGTCGATCACTTCCGCTATTTCGCCGGGGTCCTGCGCGGGCAGGAAGGGTCGATGTCGGAAATCGACAACGACACCGTGGCCTACCACTTCCACGAACCGCTGGGCGTTGTCGGCCAGATCATCCCGTGGAACTTCTCGATCCTGATGGCGGCCTGGAAACTCGCCCCGGCGCTGGCGGCAGGCAATTGCATCGTGATGAAACCCGCCGAACAGACCCCGGCGGCGATCATGGTGCTGATGGAACTGATCGGCGACCTCTTGCCCCCCGGCGTGCTGAACGTCGTCAACGGGCTTGGGGCCGAGGCGGGCGACGCCCTTGTCCGCTCGGGCCGCATCGCGAAAATCGCCTTCACCGGATCGACCGCGACCGGTCGCAAGGTGGCCGAAGGTGCCGTGGCCGCGCTGATCCCGTTCACGCTGGAACTGGGCGGGAAATCCCCGAACATCTTTTTCTCCGACGTGATGGCCGCCGACGACGCCTTCCTTGACAAGGCAGTCGAAGGCTTCGTCCTCTTCGCCTTCAACCAGGGCGAGGTCTGCACCTGCCCCAGCCGCGCACTGATCCAGGAAGACATCTACGAGGCGTTCATGGAACGCTGCCTGGCCCGCGTCAAAGCGATCAAACAGGGCGACCCGCGCGACATGACCACGATGGTCGGTGCGCAGGCCTCGAAACAGCAGCACGACAAGATCATGTCCTACTTCACCATCGGGCGTGAAGAAGGGGCCGAGATCCTGATCGGCGGCGATGCGGCCCGCTTCAACGGGGACATCGCGAACGGCTATTACATCCAGCCGACGATCCTGAAAGGCCACAACAAGATGCGCGTCTTCCAGGAGGAGATCTTCGGCCCCGTCGTCAGCGTGACCACCTTCAAGGACGAAGCCGAAGCCCTGGCCATCGCCAACGACACGATGTACGGCCTGGGCGCAGGCGTCTGGACCCGCGACGGCACGCGGGCGTATCGGTTTGGCCGCGACATCCAGGCCGGTCGCGTCTGGGTGAACAACTACCACGCCTACCCCGCCCACGCGGCCTTCGGCGGCTACAAACAGTCCGGCATCGGGCGCGAGACGCACAAGATGATGCTTGACCACTACCAGCAGACCAAGAACATGCTGGTCAGCTACAATCCGAACAAGCTTGGCTTCTTCTGAAGACGAAACGATCGGGGGCAGCCTGGCGCTGCCCCCGCTTTAGTCTGATGCTTTCACATTTGCCCAAATATCCCCGCCGGAGGCAGCGAGCCGAGCGGTTTTGCGTCCTTCACGCAAAACCGCGAGACAAGGGACTTGCGGCGCAAGCCGCCCAATTTCAAAACCGCCCCGACCTGCGCACCGCCTGACGCTGCGTCCCCATAGGCAAGCCGCAATTCCCGGCTAAGGTGGTCCGACCTCTCGGAGCCGCCCATGCAAGCCGACCCGATCCTTGCCGCCTTCACCGCGCAAAAGGCCCGCAGCGCCGAACGCCGCTCCAGCTTTGGCCTGACCGAACGCCGCGATGCCCTGGACAGACTGGCGCAGGCGATCCGGGCCAGCGAGGCCGATCTTGTCGCGGCCCTGCAGTCCGACCTTGGCCGACCCGAGGCCGAGACGATCCTGATCGACTACCTGCCCGTCCTGCAGGAAATCCGCCACACCCGCCGCCATCTGCGCCGCTGGATGAAACCCCGCCGCGTCGCCCCGACCCTGGCCAGCTTCGGCGCCACGGCCCGGATCGTGCCGCAACCGCGCGGCGTCTGCCTGATAATCGCGCCCTGGAACCTGCCCTTTGCGCTGGCGCTTGGCCCGGTTGTCTCGGCGCTGGCGGCGGGCAATTCGGTGATCCTGAAGCCGTCCGAACTGACCCCCGCCACCAGCGCGCTGCTGGCACGGATGATCGCGCGGACCTTCCCGGCCGATCTGGTCACCGTGATCCAGGGCGACAAGGACGTGGCCCAGCGCCTGCTGGACCTGCCGTTCGACCACATCTTCTTCACCGGCAGTCCCGCTGTCGGCAAGATCGTGATGGCGGCGGCGGCGAAACACCTGACCTCGGTCACGCTGGAGCTTGGCGGCAAATCCCCGGTCATCGTCGGCCCAGAGGCCGATATTGACCGCGCGGCGGACTGGATCAGCTTCGGCAAGTTCGTGAACGCAGGCCAGGTTTGCATCGCGCCGGACCATCTGTTCGTGCATTCCAGCGTCAAGGACCGCTTTCTGTCCGCGCTCCGCGCCCGGATCGCCCGGGCCTACGGGTCCGGCAATGCCAGTCCCCACCTGGCCCACATCGTCAGCGACGCCCATGCCCAGCGTCTGTCCGATCTGGTCAGCGATGCCCTGGCCAAGGGCGCGCAGCCGGTCCTGCCCCCCGCCCCGGCAGGCCGCGCCATCGGCCCGACCCTGCTTACGGCGATCACCCCCGAAATGCGGCTGGATCAGGAGGAAATCTTCGGCCCGATCCTGCCGATCCTCGCCTTCGACGACCTGACCCAGGTGATCGACCGCATCAACGCCCGCGACAAGCCGCTGGCGCTTTATATCTTTGACCGCGACCAGACCCGCATCGACCGGATCATCACCCAGACCAGTTCCGGCGGGGTCGGCGTCAACCTGACGCTGGTCCAGTTCACCCATGCCAACCTGCCGTTCGGTGGCATCAACACCTCGGGCATCGGCGCAGGCCACGGGCTGACCGGCTTTCGCGCCTTCAGCCACGAGCGTGCCGTCCTGCGCAACCGCTTCCTGTTGTTCCCGCTGATCTTTCCGCCCTACACCGACCGCAAGCTGCGCCTGATCCGCCTGATCAAGCGGGTGCTGGGATGAGCTTTCACATCATCATCGTCGGCGCGGGGTCGGCGGGCTGCGTGCTGGCCAATCGCCTGAGCGCCAATCCCGCCACCCGCGTCTGCCTGGTCGAGGCCGGGCCCCCCGACCGCAATCCCCTGATCCACATGCCGCTGGGCCTGGCGCTTCTGGCCCGCAACCGCGCGATCAACTGGGGTTTTGCGACCGAACCGGACCCCGCACTGAACAGCCGCCGCCTCTACTGGCCGCGCGGGCGGGTCCTGGGCGGGTCCTCGTCGATCAACGCGATGATCTACATGCGCGGGCACCCCGACGACTACCGCGCCTGGGCCGCCGCCGTAGGCCCGGCCTGGGACTGGCCCCGCGTCCGCCAGATCTTTCTGGACCATGAGGGCAACACCGCCCTTGCCGATGCCCACCACGGCACCAGCGGCCCGCTTGCCGTCAGCAATCTGCGCCAGGTCAACCCGCTAAGCCGGGCCTTCGTGCAGGCCGGGGTCGAGTGTCAGTTGCACGACAACCCGGATTTCAACGGCGCGCGGCAGGACGGGGTCGGGATCTACCAGGTCACGCAAAGGGACGGGCGGCGATTCTCCAGCGCGCGGGCCTTCCTTGACCCGGTGCGCGCGCGCCCGAACCTGACGATCCTGACCGGCGTGCAGGTCCAGCGCGTGCTGTTCAGCGGCCATCAGGCCAGCGGCGTGCGCCTGGGCGACCGCGACCTGGCCCTTGCCCCGGGGGGCGAGGTGATCCTGTGCGGCGGCGCGGTGAACTCGCCGCAGATGCTTCTCTTGTCGGGGATCGGCCCTGGTGCCCAGTTGCAGGCGATGGGCCTGCCCGTCCTGCACGACGCGCCCGAGGTCGGCCGCAACCTGGCCGACCACCTGGACATCACCGTGCAGGCCGCCGCCAGCCGCGCCGCCATCGGCCTTGCGCCCAGCTTTGTGCCGCGTGCCCTGCGCGCCGCCATCGCCTATGCCCGGCACGGAGCGGGCGAGCTGACCTCGAACGTGGCCGAGGCTGGGGGCTTTGCCCTGTCCGACCCGACCCGCGACCGCCCGAACCTGCAGTTCCACTTCATCCCGGCCTATATCCACGACCACGGCCGCCGCACGGCCTGGGGCTATGGCCTGACGCTGCATGTCTGCGATCTTTTGCCGAAAAGCCGGGGCACGATCAGCCTGGCCAGCCCCGACCCCCTGGCCCCGCCCCGCATCGCCGCGAATTACCTCAGCCACCCCGACGACCTGCCCACCCTTCTGGCCGGCTTCAAGCTGGCCCGGCGCATCGTCCGCTCCCCCGCCCTGGCCCCCCATGTCCGGCGCGAAACCCTGCCCGGCCCCGGGGTCCAGTCCGATGCCGACCTGATCGCCGACATCCGCGCCCGGGCCGAGACGATCTACCACCCGGTCGGCACCTGCCGGATGGGGCTGGACGACCGCTCGGTCGTCGATCCTGCCGGAAAAGTGCGTGGCGTCAACGGGCTGAGGGTGATCGACGCCTCGATCATGCCGCAGATCATCGCGGGCAACACCAATGCCCCGGTGATGATGCTGGCGGAAAACATCGCCCGGATGATGCTGGACCCGTCCGCCTGACCGCCAGCCCGTCGGGCATCTGTCACACAGCTTTTACAATCCTGATATCCAAGCGTCATCCAAGGTGACTAGGCCGTGGCACAGGCCGCCATGAGGGCCGCACGACATCCAGGAGCGTTCTGCCATGAAATCCGTCCATCTTTCCGCCTCGGTGCTGGCCCTTGCCGCGACCGCCGCGCTGCCCGCCTTTGCGCGTGACCAGATCCAGGTCACCGGATCGTCCACCGTGCTGCCCTATGCCACCATCGTGGCCGAAGCGTTCGGCGAAAACTTCGACTTCCCGTCGCCGGTCGTCGAAGGCGGCGGGTCGGGCGCGGGCCGCAAGAAGCTGTGCGAAGGCGTGGGTGAAACCACCGTCGACATCGCCAACTCTTCCAGCCGCATCTCGCAGTCCGACATCGACCTTTGCGCCGCCAATAGCGTGGGCGAAATCATGGAAATCCGCATCGGCTATGACGGGATCGTCTTCGCCTCGGCCGTGGCCGGTGCCGACTTTGCGCTGACCCCCGCCGATGTCTACAACGCCCTGGCCGCCAAGACCGTCAAGGACGGCGCGCTGGTCGACAACGCCGCTGCCCAGTGGGCCGAAGTGAACCCGGCCCTGCCCGCCCAGGACATC
>JAKQLM010000792.1 GCA_029567145.1 Pseudomonadota bacterium | reverse complement strand
GGGCAATCCGGTCAGCGCCATCGTCTGCGGGCATCTGTTCCTGGTGCCGATGGTGCGCGCGATGCAAGGCGACCCGGCCCCCGAGCCGCAGCCGCAGACCGCGCGCCTGACGGTCGCTCTGCCGGAAAACGGGCCACGGACGCACTACATGCGGGCGCGACTGCTGCCCGGGGACGGTCTGCCCGGGATCGCGCCGTTCGACCGGCAGGATTCGGCTCTGCTGTCGATCCTGGGCCAGGCCGATGCGCTGCTGATCCGCCCGGTCGATGCCAGGCCCTGTCACGCCGGAGACACGGTATCCTACCTGCCGCTTTAGGGGCGCACGGATATTTCTTGACACAAACCGGGAACGCGGGCAGAACATTGTGTTAACACCTGCAAGGGGGGCACAGGCATGCTGACACGCAAGCAACTGGAACTGCTGGATTTCATCAAGACCCGGATGGACCGCGACGGCGTGCCCCCGTCGTTCGACGAGATGAAGGATGCGCTGGACCTGCGGTCCAAGTCGGGCATCCACCGGCTGATCACCGCGCTGGAAGAACGCGGCTTCATCCGCCGCCTGGCCCACCGCGCCCGCGCGCTGGAAATCATCAAGCTGCCGGATGCGATGGAAAAGCCGGGCTTCAGTCCCCGGGTGATCGACGGCGACCGGGTCGACCCGCCGCGCGGCGCGATGCCGATCAGCGCGGTACATGCCATCGAACTGCCGGTCATGGGCCGCATCGCCGCCGGTGTCCCGATCGAGGCGATCTCCGAAGTGTCGCATCACGTGGCGGTGCCGGGGTCGATGCTGTCGGGTCAGGGCCAGCACTATGCGCTTGAAGTCAAAGGCGATTCCATGATCGAGGCTGGGATCAACGATGGCGACATCGTGGTCATCCGGTCGCAAAGCACTGCCGACAACGGCGACATCGTCGTGGCATTGGTCGAGGATCACGAAGCGACGCTGAAGCGCTATCGTCGCCGGGGCAGCATGATCGCGCTTGAAGCCGCCAACCCCGCCTATGAAACGCGGGTGTTCCCCGACCATCTGGTCAAGGTGCAAGGCCGTCTGGTCGGACTGATCCGCAGCTACTGATCGCCCGGGCCGTCCGTCCGGGGCCGCAGGTCCGGCAGCTCGACTCTGCGGACCGGCGGCGACCACAGCCGCGTGGCCGTGCGGGTCCGGGTGATCCGCAGCGCCCCGTCCTGCACGGCAATCGCCAGCGGGCCGGTCTTGCCTAGCATCTCCGCGTCGATCATCGGACAGCCCTCGGGCACGGCCAAAGCCTCGTCCGCCAGGATCACCAGGTCCGCGCCGGCGCACGCCTGAGCCAGCTTGCCCTGCGCGGCCTTGCCCGACAGCGCCACCGCCGTCAGCCCGGCCAGATCGAACCAGCGTTCGCCCTTGGGCCCGCTGAAGCCCGGCCGCGCCGCCGCATCGGCCTGCAGGGCCAGGTCGCCGTCGTTCTGCAACCAGTTCTCGGCGGCGAATCCCCCGCCCTTTTCGGCCGACAGCGTCCGGCCTTCGGGACCGTCCAGCCCCAGAAGCCGCCCGTCCCCCGACACCAGCAAGAGCGGCCGGTCCGCCACCGACCAAAGGCCAAAGGCGGCGACCAGCGGCACAAGGCCCGCCCGCTGGCCCCGTCCGCGCCACAGGACCAGCCACAGCGCCCCCAGCGTCAAAAGCGGAATGACCAGCGGCCCCGGCGCCGGAATCGCGGTGACCGCGCCATCCAGCCCGGCAATCCAGTGCGCGACGAACAGGATCCAGCGCGACCCCTGCTCCATCACCCACAGCGGCAGGGCGGCCAGCCCGAACGGCGCCAGCAACGCCGCCAGCGCCCCGGCCGGCATGATGATCGCGCCCATCACCGGCACGGTCAGGATATTGGCCAGCAAGCCATAATCGGTGAAGCGGTTGAAATGCGCCGCCGCATAGGGCGCGGTCGAAAAGCCGCCGATCACCGAACTCAGGACCAGCGTGAACACCGGCA
>JAKQLM010000783.1 GCA_029567145.1 Pseudomonadota bacterium | reverse complement strand
CCTCGCCCACCGACACGCCGCCGCTGGTGAGGATGAGATCGCGGCCGAGGGACACGATCTCATCCTCACCAGCGGCGGCGTGTCGGTGGGCGAGGAAGACCACATCAAGCCGGCGGTCGAGCAACTGGGCCGGCTGGACCTCTGGCAGATCGCGGTGAAGCCCGGCAAACCCTTTGTGCACGGGATCGTCCGGCGCGACGCGGGCGCGGGGCCCGATGCCGGCCGACCCTGCCATTTCATCGGCCTGCCCGGCAACCCGGTGTCCAGTTACCTGGCCTTCCTGCTGCTGGTGCGTCCGTTCCTGCTGCGGCTGCAGGGGGCGCGCCCGACCAGTCCGCGGGCGATCCGCCTGCCGGCCCACTTCAGCGTCGCCAGGGTCGACCGGCGCCGCGAGTTCCTGCGGGCGCGCCGAAACGCCGAGGGCGGCCTCGACCTCTTTCCCAACCAGAGTTCCGGCGTGCTGACGTCGGCCGTCTGGGGCGACGGGCTGGTGGACCATCCGGCGGGCGCGACGATCGCCCACGGGGACCTGGTGGACTTCATACCTTTTTCGGAGCTGCTGGCTTGAAAGTGAACATCCGTTATTTCGCCTCGATCCGGGAAGCACTGGATTGCGGGGCAGAAACTGTCGACACGTCGGCGGTGACCCTGGCGGATCTGCGCGACGAACTGACCGGCCGGGGCGGTGCCTATGCGGAGAGCCTGGCGCGCGGGCGGGCGGTGCGCCTGGCGCTGAACCAGGTCATGGCCGATGAGTCGGCGGCGCTGACTGAGGGCGCCGAGGTCGGCTTTTTCCCGCCGGTGACGGGCGGCTGAACCGATAGGACCGATCATGGACGCGCGTGTCAGCATCCAGACCGAAGACTTTGACCTGTCGATCGAGCTTGCGGCTTTGCGCCGCGATGACGGGCGGGTGGGCGCAGTCTGCAGCTTCGTCGGCACGGTGCGCGACCGCAATGACGGCCAGTCCGTCAGCACGATGGAGCTGGAGCACTACCCGGGCATGACCGAGCGCGCCATCGAGGCGATGATCGACGAGGCGCATCGCCGCTTCGACATCGTCGGTGCGCGGGTGATTCACCGTGTGGGTCTGCTGCAGCCGCTGGACCAGATCGTGCTGGTGGCGGTCTCGTCGGCGCACCGGGGCGAGAGTTTCCAGGCCTGCGAGTTCCTGATGGATTACCTCAAGATCCAGGCGCCATTCTGGAAAAAAGAGCAGACCCCGCAGGGGGCCCGCTGGGTGGATGCGCGCGTGAGCGATGACGCTGCGGCGGCCAAGTGGGGCCTCCAGGCGTCCAACGCCTGAGGCTGGTCTTGTGGCCCGGGCGTGGCCGTCGCTCAATTCAGGTAGCGCGGACGGACTTCGGGGGCGGGGGGCTTGCCTTCCGTGCCCTCGTCCCCCCCGGGGGACAACCAACCTGACGCTTCCAGGGCCTTGTCGACCAGGTGCAGCAGCCCTTGCAGGTTGTCTCCTTGCAGGGCAACCCGGAAGCTCCGCGGCGTGGGTTCCCCAGGCAACTTTTCCTTGAAGGTGATCTGGAGCTTGCCAGTGCCCAGTGGCGTGAAACGCACTTCCGTCACCAGCAGCGGGTCGGAGCCCAGGGGCAATTCCCGGGGGCCGTCACGAAACGGGGTCTTGAAATCGGCCTTTTCCAGGGTCTTCTGTCGGTGAAAGTCCGCCAGCATCTGGCGTGTCTGCTCGTCGGCCGTGGCGGCCGCGGTCCGGGACGGGTCGCGGGCGCCTTCTTCCAGCGCGATGCGCTCGGCCACGAGGGTCTTCAGCTTCGGCCAGAGGTTCAGGCACAGGCGGCGCGTCAGCCACAGCCGGAGCTCCTGGCCATCGGATGTGTTCATGCGCAGCAGGATGCGGTCCTGGGCGGGGTGGTAGCGCGCTGCGAGCTGATCGAGTTTCATTGCCTTGATTCTAGTCAGCGGACTTCAGCCCCCGGGGCTTGAAATACCCCTTCAGGACCGCAGCTTGCTTGCAACCGGAGGATTTTCATGCGACA
>JAKQLM010000775.1 GCA_029567145.1 Pseudomonadota bacterium | reverse complement strand
GCCGGGTTCACGGGTCAGGGTGACGGCATGGCCCGCAGCGCGCAATGCCTCGGCCAGAAGGCGGCCTTGCGTGGACTTGCCGGAGCCGTCGATCCCTTCAAGGCTGACGAAAAGGCCCGGCATTCAGCTGGCCGGCGATCCGACGTACTGGCCGTAAAGCTGCTTGCCCGCCGTGGTCACGCGCTTGAAGAACCCGGCCGTGCCGACATCGGTTTCGGCGACCAGCGGAAAGCGGCGGTCGGGCAGGTCGGGGACATGCACGATCAGTTCGGCCACCGGGCTGCCCTTGAGGACGGGCGCGATCAGCGGGCCGTTGTAGATCACCTCGGCGGTGACGCTGTCCTGCACCAGGGCGGGGACCAAGAGGCGCACGTCCTCGGCCGGAACCAGGCCGACGGTGTCGGCGTCGCCCATGTGCACCTCGGCTTCGGTGACGCGCAGGCCGGTCTTGGCGACGGTCTTTTCGGAGAACTGCCGGAAGGCCCAGCCGACGATGCGTTCGGCCTCTTCGGCGCGGGCCTGTTCGGTGGCAAGACCCGTGATGACGAAGATCACCCGGCGGTCGCCCTGGCGGGCCGAGCCGACAAGGCCGTAGCCCGCCTCGGAGGTGTGGCCGGTCTTCAGCCCGTCCGCGCCAATCCCCAGGTCCAGCAAGGGGTTGCGGTTGAAGCGGTTGTCGGGCGCGCGGTCCTTGTAGTTGAACTCGGTCTCGGCAAAAACCGGATAGAGATCGGGGAAATCGGTGATCAGGTGCTGGGCCAGGATGCCCAGATCGCGCATCGACATCCGGTGCACCGGATCGGGCCAGCCACTTGCATTGGCGAAGGTGGAGTTCGTCATCCCGAGCGCCCGGGCGCGTTCAGTCATCTGCGCGGCAAACGCCTCTTCGGTGCCAGCAAGCCCTTCGGCGACCACGACGCAGGCATCGTTGCCCGAGTTGATGATCATGCCGTGGATCAGGTCGCTGACCGTGGGCCGGTCGGTTTCCTGCAGGAACATCGTCGAGCCGCCCATCGCCTTGGCGCGCGAGGAGACGGCGAATTCGGTCTCCATCGTGACGCGACCGTCGTTCAGGGCCTCGAACAGCATGGTGATGGTCATCAGCTTGGACATCGAGGCGGGCGGCAGCGGCTGGTCGGCGTTCTTGTCCATCAGGACAGTGCCGGTCGTCATGTCATAGACCCAGGCGGCGGTGGCAGCCGTGTCGAACGCGCGGGCGGGCAGGGTGGCCAGCGCAAGGGCAAGAAGGATCAGGACAGGGCGCAGGCGGTGCAGCATCGGGGGCCTTTCGGTCAGGTCGCGGTCAGGCGGTCATTGCAGGAAATAGGCGTCGGCGAACCCGGCGGCCTTGATCTTGGCCAGAAGGTCGGCATCGCCGTTGGCGACCACGCCCCAGACCGCCTTGGTGGCAGAGCCGGATTTCTGCGGCTGGGCGGTGATGCCGATCTTGGCCAAGGCCTCGACCGCGCGCTTGGCGTTCTCTTCCTTGGAGAACGAGGCGATCTGGATCGGCCGGGTGCCGCCGGTGGCTGGGGCTTTTGCGGCGTCGGTTGCCTTGGGGGCTGCAACGGGGGCCGCTTCGGGCGCAGATTCGGGAGCCGCTTCGGGCGCAGATTCGGGCGCGCGGGCGTCCAGGGGGGCGGTTTCGATCGCGGCGACGGCGCTGTCGGCGGGGTCCACGCCGTCCAGCGGCGCGACGCCCGTCCCGTCGGCGGTCCCGTCGGCGGTCCCGGCAGCAGCGGCGGCCTTGGCGGCGGCTTTCGCGGCCTTGTCCGCCTCGCGCTTGGCCTTGGCTTCGGCGCGGCGTTCCTTCCAGGTCTTTTTCTTCGGCGGCTCGACCACCGCGGCGTCAGGAAGCGCGGCATCCGCGGTTTCCGCCACGGCGGTTGCCCCGGCATCGGCGGCGTCCAGGGCGGCGGTGGCCAAGGCGGCGGTTGCGGCGGCGTCGGGCGCGGCACCTTCAGTGGCGGGGTCTTCGGCGGTGGCGGGGTCCTGGGCAGTCGCGGCCAGCGCGTCGGGTGCGGCGGCTTCGGCCGGTTCCTCCACCTCTTCCTTGCGCAGCGCGGTGACCTTGATTTCGGTCGGCTGGCCCGCAAGGATCCCCAGCGCTTCGGCAGCGTCGGACGAGATCTGCAGCGTCGGGCCGGGATTGTCGCGTTCGCGGCGGAAGAGCGCCCCGGTGACCGACTTGCCGGTCGCGGGGTTGAACATCACCACCCGTTCGGGATCGGTCACCTCGGGCGAGGCGACCCAGATGCCGCCCAGCGAGGGGCGACCGTCCCACAGCGCGCTGTCGGTGGTCTGAAAGACCTCGGGCGCCTCGATTTCGCGGTTGCCGGATTTCCTGGCGCCGGGACTGGCCGACAGGCCCGGGGCGTCGCTGGTGGTGGTGCCACCCGAGCCGTCGACGCAGCCCAGAAGAAAGCCGCTTGCGGCCAGACCGACAAAGATAGACCGGAGTTCTGCTCGTGCCATGACCGCCCTCAATTGCGCGCGGTCTGGGTGCCGCGCTTTCATTTCATCCGCGCTGGTGGGAGCAACCCCGGGGTTTTCGCACCCCTTGCCAAACGTCGGACCGCCTGCCTTCGCGCGGATCATACCGGCTTGCGGGCGGCGAGGGAAGTGCCGAGGCATCACGTCCCCCTCACGATTGGCGGAATTCGCCCATCGCCACCCTTTCAGAATCGCGCGGCGGGGCCTAAGCCTGCCGCACCGACCCTGGGCCAAAGCCCTGGCCGGACCGGAAGTGTGGCCGAGTGGTTTAAGGCTCTGGTCTTGAAAACCAGCGTGGGGGGAACCCCACCGTGGGTTCGAATCCCACCGCTTCCGCCAACGCGACTCCGGTCTAACTTCTTCTGGTGGCAGGCAGGTCGCGATCTGGGTGTTAACGAATCCTTGACTGCGAGCGCGTTCAGTGGACGCGTAGTTTGGGAACGTTGGCAGAATGCGGCACGAGAGCAAGTTCTCAACTTGGATCAGATCGGGCGGACAAAGCGCGCTCGTTTTGACGATGAATAACCTTGTCGATCTGGAAACGAAACTTTCAGTCGTGCCCGGCCGCCTCCTTGACAGCATCATTGATGATGCGCTCGTTGTGGCAGTAGGTCGCCTGAACCAATACCTTCCGAGCGGCGTGTCCATCGATATCAGTGCAGTCGGCCTGACGCCCATCCGAGATCAACTACGTGGTGAGGTCGCAGCCCGGCTGACCGAAATCGGTGTGACGGTCAGCCTGAATGACCCGGTCATTTCCGCGATCATTGCCCGATATTCTGAGATACTGAACGGGCTCTTCCAGACGGAGGGCCTGCAGATTGAAAGCTATGTTTGGCGCAGCCGAGATGATGCCCGAGTTAGGTCGAGCCATGCCGAATACGACGACCAAACCTTCTCATGGTCTGATCCACCTTCGGGCGGTCATCCGGGTCAAGGGTGGAATTGCAGATGCACTGCGGAACCGATCATTGATCTTGAAAGCATACCTGAGGGCGGAGTTTGCGACATCCTGACTGGGGATCGACTGGCATCCGTCTTCCCTGACGCTGATGCCGACCGTCTGGCGCAGATTGCCCGAGAAGTTGACATGCAAATCGTTGCCGCTCGCCTCGACAGCCCCAATCGTCTTGCTCACTTCTTCGGTCAGGTGCAGCAAGAGGTCGGACTGGGACTGAGTCTTGTTGAGAGCCTTGACTACAGGGCCGACAGACTTGGCTCAATTTTCCGCTATTTCAGGCGCAACCCTGACGAGGCCCTCCTGTTCGGAAGAACCACCGACCATCCTGCGGATCAAGAAGCTATCGCGAACCGCGCCTACGCCGATCGGAACGGGAATGGTGGTGTCGAAAGCGGCGACGGGTGGAGGTTTCGAGGTCGTGGGTTGAAGCAGGTCACCGGCAGGGCAAACTACCGAGCTTTCACCGAAGACCATGCGCAGTTGTTTGGGGAGTGGATCGATTTTGAGGCCGAGCCGGAACTGCTGGGCACGCCGCGCTTTGCGGCGCGTTCGGCGCTGTGGTTCTGGCGCGCGAACGATCTTTTCTCGCTCGCCGACGCCGGTATCAGCCGCGCTGCCGCTGACAGCATAACTGCAATCATCAATCCCGGAACTGACTCGTATGCCGAGCGGTGGGAAAACGTTCAGAACCTGAACGACTCCGAGGTGTTTTCCAATGTATGCCGATTTTCAGTTGCAAAGCCGCGCTTTGAGGATGCCGAATGAAACGCGATCTGCTGCGTTTGGTGTTGATTATGTCGCTATGTGCGGCCACTCAGTCCGTTGGCCAGACAACTTTTGATGGTCCGACGGTCGAGACCCCCGAACTACGCATTGAACTTCGTCCCGTTGCCGAAGATCGTTTCACGATTAACATGACGGACAAAGGGACGGGCCTGCAGATCGGCCACGAGTTTGAAGGTGAAGGGGCGAATGATCCGGAGCCTTTCCTGCTGGTCCGAAGCCAGTACTGTGATACGCCCGTCATCCTGCTTACGGTCA
This sequence comes from Pseudomonadota bacterium, assembly GCA_029567145.1. Classification (GTDB taxonomy): domain Bacteria; phylum Pseudomonadota; class Alphaproteobacteria; order Rhodobacterales; family Rhodobacteraceae; genus Tabrizicola. Next base: position 4,337 of record JAKQLM010000775.1, on the reverse strand, counting down.
AGTTTCCGTGGCGCCACGCTCTGCCTCAGTATCTGCGGCTCTTGGAAACCTATGCCTTTCGCGAGTCTGACCTAATATTCATTGACGCTACACTTGGCCCGCTAACCGACATAGCGCTGGCCGACAATACGGTTTATGAAGCTTCCGAACTCGAAATGTTGCCTCCAATCAAGGTGCGTTGCCTTGCCGGAGGCAATGGAAAGCCTTTCGAATTCGTTGACGAAGAAACCAAATAACCGGCTTGATGTCTCAGAGAAGGTTCGACCGCAGTCGCCTGCGCACCGCCAACCGCATCTGAAAGCCTTGAAACTTTAAACGATCAGGATGGGTCCGAAATTCGAGCCCCTTGGCGAAGTGCATCGTGCTGATGGCACCGGCACTGTGAACCACCTTTACCTTGTCGCTCTGCGCGACAGATGGCACGCCTGCGGCTTTCATGGCCGCACGTGCACGCCCGGTCCGTCGAACATCGACATCGTGCCGCGCCGACCTTCCGTCAACATCGCGCCGAATCTCTTGCAGCAAGACATTGCCGCGAGCGGGCCAAACCAGAACCGGGCGGGCGACATCACTTATGTCTGGACGCGGGAAAGCTGGGTCTATCTGGCCGTGACATTGGACCTTTTCTCTGGGCGCGTCGTTGGCTGGGCCATCAGCAACCGCATGAAGCAGGATCTTTCCTTGCGAACGCTGAACATGGCCGTCGCCATCCGAAGGCCGCCGCCTGGTTGCGTTCATCACACGGACCGCGGATCGCAATACGGCGCTCACGACCATCAGAAGCTGCTGCGCAACACCGGATCAAGGGGTCGATGAGTGGGAAACAGAACCGGTGCAAGTCCAGACTGATCTGGATCATGTCCGCGCCCCACCTTCCGGCGTAGGGTCATGGCTGTCGCTGCGCGAAGGGAACCTGCATGCGCCTTGCCCGAAGAACCGAACCGCCTGTGCGCCGGGTGCTGGCCTGCGCCTTGCGCGGCGGTCTGTGCGGGGGGCCGGGCCTGTGTGGCCGCCCGCAGGGCCTCGGGCCATGACCGCCGGGGCCGCGTTCTGGGACCGCTTTGCCGACCGCTATGCCGCTCGGCCGATCAGGGATGTCGCCGCCTATGAGGCGATGCTGGCCGATGCCGCCGCGAGGCTGCAGCCCGGCGATCGCGTGCTGGAGATCGGCTGCGGCACGGGGGGCACGGCGATCCGTCTCGCCCCGGGTGTCCTGAGCTATGTCGCGACCGACTTTTCGGCGGCGATGATCCGCATTGCAGAGGCCAAGCCCGCGCCGCCCGGCCTGCGCTTTCAGCGGGCCGAGGCCGGAGCCTTGCCCGAGGGCGGCCCGGTCGATGCGATCCTTGCCTTCAACCTGCTGCACCTGGTCGAGGATTTGCCGGGCCTACTGCGTGCCTTGCGCGGCGGACTGGCCCCGGGGGGACAGCTGATCTGCAAGACCTGGTGCTTTGGCGATCTGCCGCTGCGGGTCCGCCTGGCGTTCCGCGCCCTGCGACTGGTCGGGCTGTTCCCGCCCGCCCGGTTCCTGACCGAGGTGCAGTTGCGTCAGGCGCTGGCGGATGCAGGCTTTACGATCGTCGCCACCCGTGTCTTCGGCGTGCGCGCGCAGGCCCCCTATATCGTGGCCCGTGCGACGGAACCGCTGTCCGGGGGCGTATTATTGCCAGTCGCTGAAAGTCCCCGGCCATGACCGATCCCGCGAAGTCCGAAGCCCAGATGCCCGAACGCATGAAACCCGACCTGCCCCTTGATCTGGGTCTTTCTTCGGATCAGCCCCGCCCGCCGCGCCGGTGGTTTCGCAAACGCTACCTGCTGGTGCTGCTGGTGCCGGTGTTCATGTTTTCGGGCGCGGTCCTGGGGATGTATTTCCAGCCGCCGGGGTTGCAGAAGTTCTATGCGCTGACCGGACTGCAACCCGGCGCGGGGTCGGATGCCCCGATCGCTTTGCCGCCCGAGATCGAGCTGCCGCCCAGGATGGCCGAGACGATGCTGCCCACCGATGTGGTGGGGCTGGCGCGGGTCATGCCGTTGGGCGATGTGTCGGTGGTGGCGGCCCCCTATGGTGCGGGGGATGCGCGGGTGGCCGAGGTGCTGGTGGCGGTCGGTGACCGGGTGACGAAGGGCGAGGTCCTGGCCCGGCTGGACAATCGCGGGGCGCTGGACAGCGCGGTGCTGATGGCGGACGCGGCGCTTGCGGTGCGCGAGGCGATCCTGATGCAGACGCGCGCCACGGTTCAGGCAAGCCGGGACGAGGCGCAGGCGGTGCTGGATCAGGCGCTGGCCAGCGCGGTCGAGGCCGAGACCACTCTGGCCCGGACCGAGGCGCTTTTTGCGCGCAAGACCGTGACGGAGGCCACGGTCGAGTCGGTCCGGACCGCGGCGGAAGGGGCGCGGCTTGCCGTGACCCGGGCCGAGGCGACGCTGACGCGCTTTGCGGCGCTGGCGCCCGAGGATCAGCCCGATGTGATCGTCGCGCGCCGGAACGTGGACGCCGCAAAGGCCGATCTTGCGCGCGCCCGGCTGGATCTGGCCCGGCCCGAGGTGGTGGCCCCGATCACCGGCACGATCCTTGATATCCTGGCGACCCCTGGCGAACGCCCTCCGGCGCAGGGCATCATGGAGATGGGCGACACCGGTCAGATGATGGCCGAGGTCGAGGTCTGGCAGGACCGGATCAGCGCCGTGAAGGTGGGGCAGCCCGTGGAACTGGCCGCCGCCGCGCTGGGCCAGACGCTGCAGGGCCGGGTTGACAGCATCGGGCTGATGGTCGGGCGGCAGGGCCTGATTTCGGACGATGCGGCGGAAAACAAGGACGCCCGGGTGATCCGGGTCCTGGTGGCGCTGGATGCGGTGTCGTCCGATCTGGCGGCACGGTTCACCAACCTGGAGGTGATCGCTCGGATCGACACCAAGCCCGCCCCGGGGGCCGCGCCATGAGCTGGCTCTTGCAGGCGCTGTTCGGCCGGTTGCCGATCGGCTGGCTGCAACTGACGCACAACCGCACCCGCTTTGCCGCGGCGCTGGCGGGCGTGGCCTTTGCCAATGTGCTGGTCTTCGTGCAGTTGGGCATCATGAATTCGATGGGGGCGGCGACCCTGCGGCCGTATGAGTTCTTTCAGGCCGATGTGATGATCTCGGCGGGGGATGCGAATGCGCTGACCGATGGCGGCAATGTCGCGCGCCAGTGGCTTTTGCAGGCCATGGCCGATCCGGATGTGGTCGACGGGATGGGGCTGTTTGTCGCCAACGTGCCCTGGGACCGGGGCGAAAAGGACATCAGCCTGACGACCTTTGGCATAGATCCGGCCAAGCCCGGCTTTCTGGCGCCCGAAATCGCGGGTGACCTTGCGCTGTTGCAGGTGCAGGATGCGGTGATCCTGGACCGGCTGGCACGCGGACTGGGCGCGGAGGAGGCGGCGGCGATCCGCCCGCAATCCCCGTTGGCCTTCGAGACGCAGGGGCGCACGATCACCGCCTATGCGACCTTTGCCGGTGGGGGCGGGTTTGGTGGCGACGGCTACATGCTGGTGTCCGATCAGGGCTTTCTGGCGCTGTTTCCCGCCCGCAGTTCGGCGGCACCCGACCATATCCTTCTGACCCTGCGCCCCGGCGCGCAGCCCGAAGCGGTGATCGCGCGGCTGAAGACGCTGATCTCGGACCCCGGCTTGCGCATCCGGACCTATGCCCAGGCCGCCGAGGAGGACCTGCGCTATCAGCAGACCCGGCGTCCGACCGGCATCATCTTTGGCTTCGGCGTGCTGATCGGCGTGCTGGTCGGGCTGGTCATCGTCTATCAGGTGCTGTCCACCGACGTCGCCGACCATCTGCGCGAATACGCGACGTTCAAGGCCATGGGTTATGGGCCGGGGTTCTTTCTGGGCGTCGTCTTCGAAGAGGCGCTGGTGCTGGGGGTCCTGGGCTTTGTGCCGGGGCTGATCGTCGGCACGACGATCCTGACGCTGATGGGGGCGATCACCACCTTGCCGCTGGCGATGACGCCGTCGATGGCGGTGGCGGTCTTTCTGGGCACGGTGGTCTTTTCGGCGCTGTCCGGGGCGATTGCCACCCGCCGATTGGCCGCCGCCGATCCGGCTGATCTGTTCTGAGGGGCGCCATGGACCGGGATACCATTGTCGATGTGCGCGGGTTGAACCACTGGTTCGGCAAGGGCGAGGCGATGAAACAGGCGCTGTTCGACGTGAGCCTGACGCTGAAGCGTGGCAGCCTTACGGTGCTGATGGGGCCGTCCGGCTCGGGCAAGACGACGGTCCTGACGCTGATCGGCTGCCTGCGCGCAGACAATGGTATCCCGGTCCATGGCGCCCCTCAGAACA
>JAKQLM010000770.1 GCA_029567145.1 Pseudomonadota bacterium | reverse complement strand
TGGAAGATCACCCGCTGGTCGCCCTTTTCATAGGTCATCGAGACGGACGACACCTTGCCGGTCGAGGCCGAGATGACATCCTCCAGCAGCGCGATGGCCTTGCGCGGCACGGCGCTGCGTTTTTTCGGCAGGACGCCTTCCAGGTCTTCCTTGGTGGCGGGGCGCAGAGTCCAGCCTTCGGGCGGCTTCGGCAACATGTCGACCAGTTCGGTCGGCAGGCCCCGCGCGCTGCCCGAAGACCCCCCCAGCGCGCCCAGCCGTTCGGAAAATCCGCCCAAGTATTCGGTGAACGTCAGGCCTTCGCCGTCTTCGGTCCCCGACCAGCGTTTCGACATGTTGTAGTCGACAGCCATGAACCCGCCGAGCCCGACGACGAGCATCACCAGAAAGCCGATCAGACGAAACAATGCGGTCACTCCTGCAGGGTTTGACGCCTTCTAGCGGCGAATTTGGGCAAGGTTCGGGCAGGCCGGGGGCAAATTGCGCCTAATGCCGGGGCCGCAAGGTCGCCAGCAGGAACAAAAGCGCGGCAGCGACGACGATGGACGGGCCGGTTGGCGTGTCCTGCCAGATCGACAGGCCAAGCCCGCCAAGACCCGAGGCGGCGCCGATGCCGATGGCGATCAGGGCCATCGCCTCGGGCGTGCGGGCAAAGCTGCGGGCGGCGGCGGAGGGGATGATCAGCATCGCGGCGATCAGAAGGGCGCCGACGACCTTCAGCGCCACGGCGACGACCAGCGCCAGCGCCAGGACCAGCACCAGCCGTTCGCGGTCCGGGCGGATGCCGGCGGCGTGGGCCAGGTCCTCGTTCACGGTGGCGGTCAGAAGCGCCTGCCAGCGCCAGGCCAGCAGCGCGAGCACCGCCAGCGCGCCCCCCCAGATCAGCGCAAGGTCGGTGCGGCTGACGGCCAGGATGTCGCCGAAAAGATAGGCCGAAAGGTCGGTCCGCACGGCGGGAAAGAAGCTGATCGCCACCAGCCCGAAGGCCAGCGCCGAATGCGCAAGGACCCCCAGCGTGGTGTCCATCGCCCAGCCCCTTGCCGCCAGGCTGGCGACGGTGACCGCCATCGCCAAAGCGACAACCAGGGTGCCAAGACCGATCGGCAGGTCGGTTGCCAGCGCCAGCGCGACCCCAAGGATCGCGGCATGGGCGGTCGCGTCGCCGAAATAGGCCATGCGCCGCCAGACGACAAAGGACCCCAGGGGCCCGGTGGCAAGGCTAAGGCCGACGGCGGCAAGTCCCGCGCGGACAAGGAAATCGTCAAGCATGGTCGTGCGCGTGCCCGTGATGATGGTGAGGATCGTCGCCGGCATGGTCGTGGTCATGTTCGTGCCGGTACAGCGCCAGCGCGCCTTGGGTCCCAAGCCCGAACAGCGCCCGATATTCCGGCGCGGTGGACACGACACGGGGCGTCCCCTCGCAGCAGATATGGCCGTTCAGGCAGATCACCCGGTCGCTGGCGGCCATGACGACGTGCAAGTCGTGGCTGACCATCAGGACAGCCGCGCCGGTATCCCGGCGGACCTCTTCGATCAGGCGGTAAAAGGCGGCCTCACCCGGCTGGTCCAGGCCTTGCGTCGGTTCGTCCAGCATCAGCACCTGCGGCCCGGCCAGCAGCGCGCGGGCGAGAAGCACGCGCTGCAACTGCCCGCCGGAAAGCGTGGTCATCTGGTCGGCGTCATGCCCTGCCATGCCGACCCGCGCCAGTGCCTCGACGGCGGCAGCGTCGGTCACCCGAACCGGCAGCGACAAAAAGCGGCGGACGGTGATCGGCATCGTCCGGTCGATCTGCAACCGCTGGGGAACATAGCCGATCCGCAGGCCCGGCTGGCGCTGGATGCGCCCCTCGGCCACCGGAAGGATGCCCAGAAGCGCGCGCAGAAGCGTGGACTTGCCTGATCCGTTCGGACCCAGGATCGTCACGATCTCGGCCGGGTTCAACGACAGGGTGATGTCGTGCAGCACTTCGTCGCTGCCAAAGCGGACGCAGACGTGGTCGGCGGACAGAAGGCTCATGCGGCGTCCTTCTGGCAGACGGGGCACAGGCCAAGCGCCTCGATCGTGGTGCGTTCGATGGCGAATCCGGCGCGGGTCGCCTCGGCGCCCAGGGCGGCGCGGGCGGCGGTGGCGGCGGCTTCGGCGACGGTCTGGCACTGGCGGCAGATCAGGAAGGCAGGGGCGTGCGCTTCGCCGGGATGGACGCAGGCGGTAAAGGCGTTCAGCCGCTGGATGCGGTGGGCAAGCCCTTGATCCACAAGAAACTCCAGCGCGCGATAGGCGACCGGGGGCTGGTTGCCGTAGCCGTCGGCGGCCAGCCGCGACAAGACGTCATAGGCCCCCAGCGCCTTGTGATCGGCCAGCAAGATTTCCAGCACGCGGCGACGGACCGGCGTCAGGCGCGCGCCGTTGGCGGCGGTGATCGCTTCGGCCCGGGCCAGGGCATCCTGGGCGCAATGGGCATGATCATGCGCCGCAAAGGCCAGATCAGGCGCCGTGCAACCGGGGCAATCGGACGGTTCGTGCGAGGGGGGCATCGTTGGGGGTTGACCTGTTATGATATTACATGCATAGACCACATCGACACAGATGAGGCAATCCATGCGTTATATCATAACTGCGATCTTGGCCAGCACCCCCGCCCTTGCCGAGGTTCCGTCGGTGGTGACCGACATTCCCCCGGTTCATGCGCTGGTGGCGCAGGTGATGGGGGACCTGGGCCAGCCAGAGTTGCTGCTGGGAAAAGGTGCGGACGAGCACGACTTTCAGCTGCGCCCCAGTCAGGCGGGCGCGGTGGCCGAGGCGGGGCTGGTGGTCTGGATCGGGCCGGAACTGACACCCTGGCTGGAAACCGCCCTGGAGACGCGACCGGAGGGTGCGGCCTCGCTGGCGCTGCTGGACGCCGAGGGCACGGATCGGCGCGGCTATGCGGATGGCGGGGAGCCAGCAGAAAAGACGCATGACGACGGCGAGCACGAGGACGCCCATGACCACGGCCACGGGGCCGAGGACCCGCATGCCTGGCTTGACCCCGACAACGCGCAGGTCTGGCTGGGGCTGATCGCGGCCCGTCTGGGCGAGCTGGATCCCGAGAACGCGGCCACCTACACCGCCAATGCGGCCGCGGCGGCGACCGAGGTTGCGGCGCTGGATGCCGGGATTGTGGCCCGGCTGGCGGCGGTGAAGGGCACGCCGGTCATGACGTTCCACGACGCCTATGGCTATTTCGGCGCGCATTACGGGCTGAATTTTGCGGGCAGCATCGCATTGGGTGACGCGGCCTCGCCCGGGGCGGCGCGGTTGTCCGAGTTGCGCGCGGTGCTGGAGGCGGGGGACGCCCTGTGCATCTTCCCCGAAGTCCAGCACGACCCGAAACTGGTCGCGCAGATGGCCGAGGGGACGGGTGCCAAGATCGGTGGAGCACTGGACCCGGTGGGCTCGTCGCTGGAACCCGGACCGGGGGCCTATGCGGCCCTTCTGACCGGGTTGGCCGAGACTATGGCGACCTGTCTGGAAGGATAAGGACGGTGGGCGGATCGCCCACCCTACGCCTGCGCCGGGTCAGACGCCGGGCGTGGGCGGCCCCGTGGACGACCCAAGCGACCGCGTAAGGTGGGTGCTTTGCACCCACCTTGGCGCTGTCAGATCAGACCTTCCTTGCGGAACAGTGCCTTGAGATCGGTCTCGGGCCGGGCGCCGAAATGGCTGATCACCTCGGCCGCCGCGACACAGCCCATCCGGCCCGAAATGGCCAGCGTCTGCCCGGTGGCCAGCCCGTACAGGAACCCGGCGGCGAACTGGTCGCCTGCCCCGGTCGCATCGACCGGAACGACGCGGGTCACCGGCACCACGGCCTGCTCGTCGCCGCGCTGGACGATCACGTCATGGCCCGACCGGGTGCAGACCACCAGCCCCGCATCCGCCGCCGCCTGCTCCAGCGCGGTCGAAAGGTCGGTCTGATACAGCGACGCCCATTCGTGTTCGTTGCCGATCACATAATCCAGCGACTTGACCAGCCGGCGGAAGTCGTCGCGGTGCCGATCCACGCAGAACGGGTCGCTGAGCGCGATGCCCGCCTTGCCGCCCGCCTTGTGGCACAGCTCGACCGCGCGCTCGAAGGCCTGCTTGCCCTTGGGCTTGTCGTAAAGATAGCCTTCCAGAAACAGGATCTCGGCGCTGCCTGCCACGCTGTCGGACACGTCATCGGGCCCAAGCTCGGACGAGATCCCGAGGTAGGTGTTCATCGACCTCTCTCCATCCGGCGACACGAAGATCATGCTGCGCGAGGTCGGCAGTTCGCCCCCCGGCACGGGCGGGTTGACGAAATCGGTGCCCTCTTGCGCCATGGTCTGCGCGTAGAACTTGCCCAGGGCATCATCATGCACCCGACCGATGAAGCCCGTGGTCAGGCCAAGGTTCCCCAGGCCCGCCAACGTGTTCGCGACGGACCCGCCGGGCGCTTGCTGGCGGTTGGTCATCGCGCCGTAAAGGAGTTCCCCCCGTTCGCGTTCCACCAGTTGCATGATGCCCTTCTGGATGCCCATCAGGTCGAGAAACGAGTCATCGGCGGACGAAAACACATCGACGATGGCATTGCCGATGCCGACGACCTGATAGGACTTCATGCGGTCTTCTCCCCAAGCTTGTCATCGTAAAGGCACCAGTCCCGGATCGGGCAGATGCCGCAACGCGGTTTGCGCGCGGTGCAGATATACCGGCCATGCAGGATAAGCCAGTGGTGCGCGTGGTGCTGGTAGGGGGCGGGGACGTTGTCCTCGATCGCGCGTTCGACGGCGATTTCGTCCTTGCCGGGGCAGATGCCGGTGCGGTTGCCGACGCGGAAGATGTGGGTGTCGACGGCCTGGGCGGGGTGATGAAACCACATCGACAGGACCACGTTCGCCGTCTTGCGACCTACGCCGGGCAAAGTCACCAACGCGGCGCGGGAGGAGGGAACCTCGCCCCCGAAAGTGTCGATCAAGAGGCGGCTGAGTTTGATGACGTTCTTCGCCTTGTTGCGGTAAAGGCCGATGGTCTTGATATGCTCGATCAAGGCCTCTTCGCCGAGGGCCAGCATCTTTTCCGGCGTGTCGGCGATCTGGAACAACTTGCGGGTGGCCTTGTTCACGCCCACGTCGGTCGCTTGCGCCGACAGCGCCACGGCAACCAGCAGGGTGAAGGCGTTGAGATGTTCAAGCTCGCCCTTCGGTTCAGGCTCGATTTCGGCGAGCCGGGCGAAGATGTGCTGCAGCGTGGCATAGGGCAGTTGCGGGACCATGCGGTCTTCATGCCAGCGTGCGATCCGTGGCGCAACCGGCGCTAGTTGCCCCAGGGGGTCATGTCGGGAAGCTTTGGGTCGGCCTCGCACCGGGCGATGGGTATCTCTGTCAGCCGCGAGATCGACAGGGCCTTGCCCTCGCTTCGATCGAACGCACCCTCGACGCAGGCGCAGCTGTAGCCATACCCGGGTCCATCGGTGATGATCTCACCCCGCGTGTTGATGCGGACACGGTCGTCAAAGGCCTGAGTATAGGCCTTATCGTAGCCCGGCGTGTAATACACGGTGCCGGCGCCTGGCCACGCGATCGACCACAGGCCGTCCGCGTCAACCAGCTCTACCATGTTCGGGCTGGGGTGGTCGAACCAGCCGCAGCGGGTTTCGGCCTGCGCGGGGGCGGTCATCAACAGCACAAGAAGCGGGCGGAGCATCGGGGCCTCATTCGGTTCGGTTCAGGGACCACGGTTTGCACCCGTGCTCAAGACCGGAAAACCGGATGCGCAGGAAGCGGGTCGCGGGCCGGCTGCGGGCGGGATAGGCTGCAGGCCAAGGAGACGACCATGACCGACCAATCCCCCGCCTACCACTATCAGGTGATCGGCCGCGCGCTGGAGGTGATCGACAGCGAAGGCCCGGCGCTGACGCTGGAGACCCTGGCCGCCCGGATGCGGATGAGCCCGGCGCATTTCCAGCGGGTGTTCAGCCAGTGGGTCGGCGTCAGCCCCAAGCGGTATCAGCAGTACCTGACCATCGGCCATGCGCGGAAGTTGCTGGCCGAACGCCACACCACTTTGGCCGCAGCGCATGAGGCGGGATTGTCGGGGTCGGGGCGGCTGCACGATCTGTTCCTGACCTGGGAGGCGATGTCGCCCGGCGACTATGCGCGCGGCGGCGCGGGGTTGGACATTCGCTGGGGCTGGTTCGACAGCCCCTTTGGCCCGGCGCTGGTGATGGCGACCGACAAGGGCATCTGCGGCATCGGCTTTGCCGACGAGGTCGGGGCCGAGGCCGCGCTGAAGGATCTGGTCCGGCGCTGGCCCAAGGCGACATATGTCGAAGATCCCGCGGTAATACGGCCGCTGGTGGATGCGGCCTTTGGCGGCCAGGCGACCGGGCTGCACCTGATCGGTGCACCGTTCCAGATCAAGGTCTGGGAGGCGTTGCTGGCAATTCCCACCGGGCATGTCACGACCTATGCCGATATCGCCGGGGCCATCGGCCATCCGCAGGCGCATCGGGCGGTCGGCACTGCGGTCGGGCGCAACCCGATCAGCTTTCTGATCCCCTGCCACCGTGCCCTGCGCCGGGACGGCGGGCTTGGCGGCTATCACTGGGGCCTGCCCAGAAAGCGCGCTATGCTGGCCTGGGAGGCTGCGCGCACCAATTTGTGATGCGCGGAACCTTGCCGAAAGAGCAAGGAACCCAAAGCCCCTGCCCCGCGTTCGTGTAATGTGGCCCGCGTAACCAACGGCCCCGAACGGGCACACTTTCCGAGGCGAGAGCAAATGATGATGAAGACGAACCTTATCCTGGCGATGGCCGGCACCCTGGCGCTGAGCGCTTGCGTCGATCCCGGCGCTTATCCGGAAGATCCCAACGCGCGGCAGCGCAACGGCGCGATCATCGGTGGTCTGGTTGGCGCTGTGGCCGGGGCGTCGGTCTCGGACGGCGACGACAAGCTGAAGGGCGCGCTGATCGGCGGCGCCCTGGGTGCGGGAACGGGCGCGCTGATCGGCGCGGACCTGGACCGGCAGGCGGCGGAATTGCGCGGCTCGCTGAACTCGAACATCTCGGTCACCAACACTGGCGAATATCTGATCGTCAACATGCCGCAGGAGCTGCTGTTCGCTACCGACAGCGCCTCGGTCCGGCCTGACCTGACTTCCGACCTGCGCACTGTCGCGGCCAGCCTGCTGAAATATCCCAACAGCCGGATCGAAGTGATCGGCCACACCGACAACACCGGGGCGGCGGCCTACAACCAGGACCTGTCGCAACGCCGGGCGGTGTCGGTCGCGGGCGTGCTGCGCGAAAGCGGCGTGCCCAGCGGGCGGCTTGCGGCCTATGGCCGGGGCGAAGATCAGCCGGTCGCGTCGAACCTGACGCCGGAAGGCCGGGCGCAGAACCGCCGGGTCGAGATCATCATCCGCCCGAACTGA
>JAKQLM010000767.1 GCA_029567145.1 Pseudomonadota bacterium | reverse complement strand
CTGGGCGGCGGGATCGCGGGTCTGGGTCTGGGCTGGGTGCTGGTGTCGCTGCGCCGGATGCGGTTCCAGCAGGTCGGCGAGGCCCCCGGCATCGTCCGCGTGACCGAGGCGCAGATCGCCTATATGGGGCCCCGCGTCGGCGGGTTTGTCGGGCTGCCGGACCTGGCCGAGGTGCGGCTGATGACGCTCCGCGGGCGACGGGCGTGGAAGCTGCGGCAGGGTGATGGCCAGCAGCTGTACATCCCGGTCGAGGCGGACGGGGCCGAGGCGCTGTTCGATGCCTTTGCCAGCCTGCCCGGCATGGACACGGCGGCGCTGGTGGCGGCTTTGGGCAGCGAGGCGCCCAGTGACAGCAAGGTCGTGGCGCTGGACGGGGTGGACCGGCTGATCTGGTCGCGCAAGGGCGCGGGTGTGGTGGTGCGCTGAGCGCGCAGAAAATCTGACAGGTCGGCAGAAGATTTCGCTCACGCCGCCGTGTGCCGGGGTGCCGCCGCCCTTGACTTGGCCCCCGCCGCTTGACACCAGTTGGCGCCCGGCGATCCTGCCGGACGTTCGCCAGAAGTCCCGGAGCCAGCGGCCATGTCTATTCCCCAGTCCGGTGGCGGACCGATCGAAAGCTTCGACCAGCTGGCGGCGTATATGGAGTCCGGCTCCAAGCCGCGTGAGGCGTGGCGCATCGGGGCCGAGCATGAAAAGTTCGGCTGGCTGACCGACACGCGCCAGCCCCTGCCCTATGCCGGGGCGCGGTCGATCTCGGCGATCTTCGATGCGCTGGTCGCCCGCTATGGCTGGGAGCCGGTGCGCGAGGGTGACAACATCATCGGCCTGACCCGCAACGGCGCAAATGTCAGCCTGGAACCCGGCGGGCAGTTCGAGCTGTCGGGGGCGCCATTGGCGTCCACGCTGGAGGTTGCGGCGGAGTTGCAGGTTCATCTGGACGAGGTGCGGTCCATCGCCGACCCGATGGGCGTGCGGTTCATGGGGATCGGTGCCGCGCCCGAATGGTCACACGAGACGATGCCGGTGATGCCCAAGGGGCGCTACCGGCTGATGACGGACTACATGGGCCGGGTCGGCACGCATGGCACGCAGATGATGTACCGGACCTCGACCGTGCAGGTGAACCTGGATTACGGGTCCGAGGCGGACATGGTGAAGAAGCTGCGCGTGGCGCTGGCGTTGCAGCCGGTGGCGACGGCGCTGTTTGCCAGCAGTCCGTTCTTTGACGGCAAGCCGAACGGTCACCGCAGCTGGCGCAGCCGGATCTGGCGGGGGCTGGATGACAGCCGCAC
>JAKQLM010000763.1 GCA_029567145.1 Pseudomonadota bacterium | reverse complement strand
TCTGCAAGGCTCCGGCCTGCTTGAATCCGGCTCGATGTATGAAACCCGCTACCGCCTGCTTTTGCCGCCAGAGGCCGATCTGCAGGCGCTGGAAGACGCGACCGAAACGCAGTTCCGCGACAAGGGGATGCGCTGGACCGAGAGCCGCAACGCCGCCCCGGGGATCGAGGCGTTCGTCGACCGCATCGGCAGCTTTCTCGTGCTGGTCGGGCTGGCGGGCCTTGCCGTCGGCGGTGTCGGCATTTCCGCCGCGATCCGCAGCTACCTGGACGGCAAGACCGAAACCATCGCCACGCTCAAGACCTTGGGGGCGGAAGGCGGGCTGATCTTCCGCATCTACCTGTGGCAGACCGCGATCCTTGCCGCCATCGGCATCGCCATCGGCGTCGTGATCGGGGCCATCGCCCCGGTTCTTGCCGCCCCCCTGATCGAGGCGTCGCTCCCCTTTCCCGCCGAAATCCGCCTTTCGCCCGGCGCGCTGGTCGAGGCTGCGTTCTACGGCGCGCTTTCCGCCCTGATCTTCACGCTTCTGCCCCTTGCCCGGACCGAACGCATCCGCCCGGCCGCCCTGTATCGCGGCGGTGAAGGCACGCGCAGTTGGCCGCGCAAACTCTATCTCGCCGCGCTGATCGTCTCGGCCGCCGCGCTGATCGGCAGCGCCACCTGGCTGTCGGGCATCCCGGAACTGGCACTGGGGGCCGCAGGGGGGATCGTCGGCGCGCTGTTGATCCTGACGCTGGCCGCGATCGGCCTGCGCCGCTTGGCCCGGCGTCTGGCGCGCACCAGCCTGACCCACGGCCGCCCCGCGACCCGCGCCGCCCTTGCCGCCATCGGCTCGCCCCGGTCGGACGCGACCCCGGTGATCCTGTCGCTGGGGCTGGGGCTGTCGGTGCTGGCCGCCGTGGGGCAGATCGACTGGAACCTGCGCCAGGCCATCGCCACCGACCTGCCAACCCGCGCGCCCGCGTTCTTCTTCATCGACATCCAGCCCGACCAGATCGACCCGTTCCTGGCCATGGTGGACGCCAACCCCGCCGTGACCGAGATCGAGACCGCCCCGATGCTGCGCGGCGTGATCACCCAGATCAACGGCAAACCCGCCCGCGAAGTGGCAGGCGACCACTGGGTCGTGCGCGGCGACCGGGGCATCACCTATGCCGCCACCCCCGGCGCAAAGACCCGGATCACCGCAGGCACCTACTGGGCCGAGGATTACTCAGGCGATCCCCAGATCAGCTTTGCGGCGGAAGAGGCCGAAGAGATGGGCCTGACCCTCGGCGACACGATGACCGTCAACATCCTGGGCCGCGACATCACCGGCACCATCACCTCGTTCCGCGAGGTCGATTTCTCCAACGCCGGGATGGGGTTCGTGATGACCCTGAACCCCGCCGCCCTGGCCGGGGCCCCGCACACACACATCGCCACCGTCTACGCCCCGCCCGAAGCCGAGGCGGCAATCCTGCGCGACGTGACCAAGACCTGGCCCAACATCACCGCCATCCGCATCCGCGAGGCCGTGGACCGCGTGGCCGAGGCGCTGTCCGCCATCGCCACCGCAACCGCCTGGGCGGCGGCAGGCACGCTGATCACCGGCTTTGTCGTCCTGATCGGCGCGGCAGCGGCAGGCGAACGGGCAAGGATCTACGAATCGGCCATCCTGAAGACCCTTGGGGCCACGCGGAGCAAGATCCTGTCCAGTTTCGCCTTGCGATCCGCGCTGATGGGCGCGGCGGCCGGTCTGGTGGCCGTCGTGGCCGGGGGTATCGCGGGCTGGGCGGTGATGACCTTCGTGATGGACTCGACCTACCGATTCGAACCCGTCTCGGCCATCGGCATCGTCTTTGGCGGCGTGCTGGCGACGCTGGTCGCGGGCCTTCTCTTCGCGCTTCGCCCGCTGTCGGCACGACCGGCCCAAACCTTGCGTGCCCAGGACTGACGGTTCGACCGGACCCGGAGCCTTCAAAGGCTCCGATCCGATTTCTTCAAAGAAATCGGCCTACGACCGCCGCAGACGCCGCAAGGTCAGCCGCACCGCCCGCAACTCGCGGCTTTTCGGTTTGACCATCGCCATCGCCCCGGCCAGCCAGCCCAAAGGTGCCAGCCACCAGACCAGCCGCCGCACCCGGTCCATCGCACCCACCGGCGCGTTCGCGCCGTAGCCCTCCAGCGCCGCATCCAGCCAGCGCGGATCGTCGGGCCATTGCGTGAACGCGGTCTGCGCGAACATCACCACATCCGCCGCCTGCCAAAGCCCCCCGCGCCGTCCCGGCCGGAACCGCTCCAGGTCGATAAAGCGCGCCTCCAGCCCGTCCCAGCAGATGTCGCGCACAGCCGGGCGGCCATGCACCATCCCGGCCCAGTGCAACAGGCCAAGCGCCCGCCCCGCCCGCGCAAAACCCGCCAGCTTGTCGGCTTCGGTCCGGTCCGGGTCGGCCACCACCTGTGGCAGCACCGGCCCTGCGTCCGGCATCAGCATCCAGCCCGGCCCTTCCCGCAGGATTCCCGCCACGGGCAGCCCGGCCCCGGCCAGGGCGCGCAGTCCCGTCCGTTCCGCCGCGAAGGCCCGGTCCGGATCGCCCTTCTGCAACCGCAGCACGCCTTGCAGCCGCTCGACCCGTTTCAGCCAGAACCGCCGCCCGTCCGGCAAGGCAATCAGCCGCACCCGGCGGGGCGGTTCGGCCAGGGCGGCCTTCAATCGGGCGTCAAGATTGTCAGGCACCGGGGCAGTCCAACTGGGGATTGCCCGGATGTAACCCGTCCATCGCAGTTTTGTAAGGTCAGGTCTGGCTGAAGAAGCCCGGCCCGGCGCGCGTCAGCAGCTCATCGGCCAGGGCAATCCCCAACGCCGCACCGTCCGCCACCGGACCTCGCCGCTCTCCGGCCAGGGACGCCGACCCGTCGGGCCGCAGAATTTCGCCCCGCAGCCACAGATCGTCGCCCGAAAGCATCGCCAGCCCGGCAATCGGAGTTTCGCAAGACCCGTCCAGCCGCGCCAGGAACGCCCGTTCCGCCGCCAGCCGCAGCCCCGTGTCCCGGTCGTGGATCGCCGCCAGCAACCCGGCGACACGCGCATCTGCCGTCCGCCGCTCGATCCCGATCGCGCCTTGGGCGACCGCCGGCAGCATCTCCTCGGGGGCAATCGCCGACCGCGCGACCTCGGCCATTCCCAGCCGCGTCAGTCCTGCCATCGCCAGGAACGTCGCGTCCGCCACCCCATCCTCCAGCTTGCGCATCCGGGTCTGCACGTTTCCCCGGAACTCCACCAGCTTCAGGTCCGGCCGCCGCAACGCCAATTGCGCCCGCCGCCGCAAGGACGACGACCCGACCGTCGCCCCCAACGGCAGCTCGTCAACCGACCCGAACCGGGGCGACACGAACGCATCCCGCACATCCGCGCGCTTCAGATAGCAATCCAGCACCAGCCCCTCGGGTTGCAGCACCGGCATGTCCTTCATCGAATGCACGGCGACGTCGATACTGCCGTCCAAGAGCGCCTCTTCGATCTCGCGGGTGAAGAGACCCTTGCCGCCGATCTCGCGCAGGGCCTTGTCCTGGATCTGGTCGCCGGTGACCTTGATCACCACCACCTCGAACGCCGCTTCCGGCAGGTCAAACGCGGCCATCAGACACCTGCGCACCTCATGCGCCTGCCACAGGGCCAAAGGCGAGCCACGGGTTCCGATCTTCAGGGGGCGGGCGGGGGAGGGCAGGTCATCACGCATGGCTACAGGCTTAGCGCTGTCAGGCGGGGCTGACAACTCTTGACAAGCCGTCCGCCGCAGCCGACCCATGGGCCGTTGAAAAGGGATACAAGATGACCAAGACGATCCTGCGCGCGCTGAAGGGCGAGGTGCTGCCCACCCCGCCGATCTGGATGATGCGTCAGGCGGGCCGCTACCTGCCCGAGTATCGCGCGACCCGCGCCAAGGCGGGCGACTTTTTGTCGCTGTGCTACAACCCCGAGCTTGCGGCCGAAGTCACCCTGCAACCGATCCGCCGCTACGGCTTTGACGCGGCGATCCTGTTCGCCGACATCCTGCTCCTGCCCCAGGCGCTTGGCCCGAAACTGTGGTTCGAAACCGGCGAAGGCCCGCGGATGGAAACCACCGACACCCCCGGCCAGGTCGCCAACCTGAAGCCGACAGCGGCGATCCACGACACGCTGTCGCCGGTCTATGAAACCGTCCGCATCCTGTCGCGCGCGCTGCCCGCGGAAACCACGTTGATCGGCTTTGCCGGCGCGCCCTGGACCGTGGCGACCTACATGATAGCCGGGAAAGGGTCCAAGGACCAGGCCGCCGCGCACAAGCTGAAGGATCAGGACCGCCCGACCTTCCAGGCGCTGATCGACCGCATCACCGAGGCGACCATCGACTACCTCTCCGCCCAGATCGACGCCGGGGCCGAGGTGGTCAAGCTTTTCGACAGCTGGGCCGGCAGCCTGAAGGGCCAGGACTTCCGCGATTTCGCCGAAGCGCCAACCGCGACGATCATCGCCGCCCTAAAGGCCCGCCACCCCGGCATCCCCGTCATCGCCTTCCCGCGCGAAGGCGGCCAGGGCTACATCGGTTTTGCGCACCGGACCGGGGCCGATTGCGTGGCGATCGACAATTCGGTCAGCCCGGAATGGGCGGCGGCGAATGTCCAGATCGACGGCTGCGTGCAAGGCAACCTCGCGCCGGAACACATGGTCACCGGGGGGCAGGCGCTGGTTGCGGCGACCCGGCATGTGGTGAAGGCGTTTTCCAAAGGCCCGCACATCTTCAACCTCGGCCACGGCATCACCCCCGACGCCAATCCCGACAACGTGCAACTGATGATCGACACCGTGCGCGCCGGCTGATCCGGGGACCGGATCCCTGCACCGGATTTCGGCCCCCCCGGCCCGACACGCGCGCCTGTCGACTTGCGCTTGACCCTGCACCACGCCCCGCCCGACACTGGGGCAAACCAGCGCAAGGCCCGCCATGCCCGACCCATCCCTTCGCACCCGCCTGCGCGCCCTTTATGAAAGCGACGGCGACGTCGGCGACCGCTTCCGCTACGCGCTTCTGACCTTTGACCTCCTGACGGTTGCCTGGCTGGTCGCCACCTCGTTCCTGGCGCGCGGCAGCCATGTCATCTGGATCGACATCGCCATCGGCTGTGTCTTCCTGGCCGATCTTCTGGCCCGCATCGCCATCTCGCGCCGCCCGCTGCGCGAGATTGTCAGCTTCTGGGGCCTGGCCGACGTTCTGGTGATCCTCTCGCTACTGGTGCCGATCTGGGGCGAGGGCTTGGCCTTCCTGCGCGTGCTGCGGCTTTATCGCGTGTTCCACTCGCCGCAGACCCTGACCCAGCTGCGCGACGACGTCCCCGGCTTTCGCCGCCATGAAACCGCGCTGCGGGCCGGGCTGAACCTGGTGATCTTCATCTTCGCGATGACCGCGCTGGTCTACCAGACCCAGAACGCGGTGAACGACAGGATCACCAACTATGTCGACGCGCTTTATTTCACCGTCACCACCCTGTCGACCACCGGGTTCGGTGACATCACGCTGGTCGGCAACACGGGCAAGCTTCTGTCAGTGGCGATCATGATCTTCGGCATCAGCCTGTTCCTGCGGCTGGTGCAGGTGATCTTCCGCGCGCCCAAGGCGATCTTTCCCTGCCCGACCTGCGGCCTGCGCCGCCACGACCATGACGCCGTGCATTGCAAGGCTTGCGGCACCGTGCTGAACATCCCCGACGACGGGCTGGACTGACGCAATGGCGGGCACCCGGCGCGCCTGCCGGATGCCCGACCTGGCGCTTAGCCGCCGTAGGCCAGCACGCTGTCGCTGAACCCGCGGTCGCCAAACAGCTTGCGGCCCGATGCGCCGGGGTCGCCGCCGATCGGGATCGTGATCTTCAGCGTCACCGCGTCAACCTTGTCCGAGCCGAAGCCCGCAGTCGCCCGCACCGCCTCGGCGCTCAGGATCACCGGAACGCCCGAGCCGCCGCCCAGGTAATAATCCACCCCGATCCCCATTTCCGACAGCGACCCGACCGGAAGCGCCGCTTCAAGGTCAATCACCTTGTAATTCAGCCGGCCGCGCCAGTTCGGCCCGAACGCATAGGACCCCTCCATCCCGTACAGCGTCCCCCCGGTCAGCGGGATGGGAAAGCCGTCGATTTCGCCCGATCCGACGAAAAGCTCCAGATTGGCCGCAGGCGACAGCGCGATCATCGCCTCAAGCCCGATGGTCTGGAAGGTCGGCTGAAAACCCGCGCCGCCGGGGAACAAAAGCGCCTCGTGCTGGAAGAACAGACCGATGCGGTGGCCCGAGCCAAAGCCATAGTAGCCGTGCAGTCCGACCAGCGAGTTCGACAGCGCCCCGTCCGAGTCGCGGAAGGCAAGGTTGCCCTGCACCCCGAAAGCGCCCGAAATCGTCCAGTCCGACTTGGCCGCCACAGTGAAGGACGACGCGACGCCGTCGCTGACGCTTGTATGACCCAGCGAGAATTCGCTGCGTTGATGCTCTTGTGCCGCGACCGGCGCCGCGATGAAGGAAGCAAGGACTGCAGCCGTAAAATTGGTATGCGCATTATTCATTCCTTTCCTATAAAAATTGCCGTGGGAAAAGGATGCGCGGGGTTGCCCCCTGTTGCAACGAATGGCTGACGCAGGGACCGGTCGTGATTGGCCGCGATTTGGCCTGCCACACCATTGCCTTGGGACGCCGGATCAGAGGCGTCCGCCCGGACCCGGGCTCATCCCATCCGCAGGGCCATGTCCAGCATGCGGTTGGAAAAGCCCCATTCGTTGTCGTACCAGCCAAAGACCCGCAGCAGGCCCTGCCCGGTCACCTTGGTCTCGGGACAGGCCATCACCACCGACTCGGCTCGCGCCCGCAGGTCGGTTGACACCAGGGGCCGGTCCGTCGCCCCGATCACCCCACCCGCGCTGCGAAAGGCCGCGTTGACCTCGTCGACCGAGGGGCGCTTTTCCGTCACCAGATGAAAGTCCACGCAGGACACGCTGGCGACCGGCACCCGGACCGCCTGCGCCACGATCCGCCCGGCAAGCCCGGGCAGAACCCCGTCCAGCAGACGCGCCGCGCTGGTCGTCGTCGGCACCATCGACAAGGCCGCCGCCCGACTGCGCGGGTAGTCGGCAGCCGGCGCATCCACAGTGGGCTGGCTGCCGGTATAGCAATGCACCGTCGTCATCGACCCGGTGACGATCCCCCAGCGGTCATGGATCAGCTTGGCCAGCGGGGCCAGCGCGTTCGTCGTGCAACTGGCATTCGACACGATCCGTTGCCCCGCCAGCACCGCATCGTTCGCCCCCAGCACGACCGTCGCATCCGCCGCAAGCGACGGGCCCGAGATCAGCACCCGCGACGCCCCCGCCTGAATCCCCCGCTCGGCCACCTCGCGCGCTTCGGCCCGCCCGGTGCATTCCAGCACCAGATCGACGCCAGAAAGGTCCAGCCCGGACAGGTCCGGCGTCCGGTGCAGCGGGAACGCCCGGCCATCGACCACAAGGGCCGGGCCGTCCAGCGCGACAGATCCGCGCCAGGGGCCAAAGACGCTGTCATACTCGAACAGATAGGCGCACATCTCGGGCGCGGCGATGTCGTTGATCCCGGTGATCTCCAGCCCCGGCCAGCGGTCAGGGGCCTGCAGATAGGCCCGCAACACCGACCGGCCGATCCGCCCGAACCCATTGATGAAGACCCGCATCCGCCATTCCCCCGCGCTGCTTGGCCACAGTCTCATCACGGGTCTGCCGCCGCATCAACAGGCTTTTGATCAAAACTTGTGCCCGGCACAATCCACGGGCGCTGCGGAATTTTCAAGAATTCCGGACCGGAGCCTTCAAAGGCTCCGACCCGATTTCTTCGAAGAAATCGGCGCCGCAGGCCCCGACCGCAACTCCCGGGCCCCGCAGGTGCGGCGATCAACGCCACAGGGACGATCCGCAAAGGGGGCCTCCGGCAGGGGATTCGGGCGAAAGGTTAACGACCGGCAAGGAAGACGCGCGTAGAGACGCAAGAAAGACGCGGGAAAGACGGAAAGAAGACGCAGATTTTCCAGCAGTTTCCGTATCTTACCCCAGCGTTCGCCAGCAGGCCCTGCGCCGCGCAAACGCCGGGCGGCGTCGGCATGTCGCAGCCCTCGCGGATGCTGTGTGAGAGGGTCGTCAGGACGGGGATGAAGACCGGGGTCTGAAAGGACACCAGCGTGCCGGGCTTTGCGATGGGTGAAGATACGCCCGGCCCGCCCCCGCATCACAGTTTCTTCGAAAACATTTTTCAGAATGACATGGGCGTGCTATTCATACGCCCGTTCAAGCACTTGCGCTTTTTCCTTCCAGGCGACGGACGATAGATGGCACAGAAACCACGCGGGCGTCCAAAGGCGTTCAACGACAAGACCGACCAGAACACGGTGCAGGCGCTGGGCCGGGGGCTGGTCTTGCTGGAGCATCTGGCACAAGGGCCGGGGCGCACGTTGACCGACCTTGCGGAAGACACCGGCCAGGCTGTCGCCACCACTTTCCGCGCGCTGCAGACCCTGCAGGCGCACGGGATGGTCGAGGTCGAGGAACCCGGCCAGCTTTGGCACATCGGTGCAGGGGCCTTCCGCATCGGGACGGCCTTCCTGCGCCGGACCAAGGTCGTCGAACGCGCCCGTCAGCCGATGGACGTCCTGATGCGCGAAACTGGCGAGACGGCAAACCTGGGGATCGAGGTTCGGGGCGAGGTCCTTTTTCTGGCGCAGGTCGAAACGCACGAAGCGATCCGCGCCTTCTTTCCACCGGGCACCAAGGGACCGATGCACTCCAGCGGGATCGGCAAGGCGCTTTTGGCCTGGTATCCGGAAGACCGGGTGCAGGACATCATCGCGCGGCAAGGGTTGGAAAAGTTCACCAGCCTGACGATCACCAGCGATTCCAGCCTGTTACGAGACCTTGCCCGCACCCGCGAACGGGGTTTTGCCATCGACGATCAGGAACGGGCCGACGGGATGCGCTGCATCGCCGCCCCGATCTTCAACGCACATGCCGAGCCTGTGGCAGGCCTGTCGGTGTCCGGTCCCGCCTTCCGGGTCAGCCTGTCGGACGCCACCCGGATCGGCAGGCTGGTGCGCGCCGCCGCCGACCGGGTGACCGAAGCGACGGGGGGCATTCAGGCCTGACCCCGCCGCCCAGCGGGCAGATACGGCGCAAGTAGCACCCAGCACGCAGCGCGCGCCGCGGCTTCGGACAACAGCGCCGGTTCGACGCAACGCTGCACGCCAAGCCCGTCGATCAGGCAGATGAAGGCGGTAGCCACCGTATCGGCATCAATCTGCGGGTCGTCGGCAGCCTCCCGCAAGGCGGCGGCGATGCTGGCGCGGTAGTCGGAATAGCGCGCCCGGTGTTCGGCGCGCAGCACCGGGTTATTCGCAATCTCGCCCC
Organism: Pseudomonadota bacterium; assembly: GCA_029567145.1. Lineage (GTDB taxonomy): Bacteria > Pseudomonadota > Alphaproteobacteria > Rhodobacterales > Rhodobacteraceae > Tabrizicola. The sequence continues at coordinate 1,174 of JAKQLM010000763.1, read as the reverse complement.
ACAGGGTCAGCCAGACGTTCAGCACGTCCCGATCAAACAGGTCGGGCGAGACCAGCGCCTCGACCAGCGCCTCCAGCCGGGTCAGGCCGGGACGGGGGGTCGCGATGGCCGCGATCCATTCGCCGTACATCCGGCTGTAGACCGCGACCAGAAGCCCGTCCATCGACCCGTAGTGATGCGTGATCAGCCCGCGCGAGACGCCCGCCTCGGCCACGATCTTGTCCACCGTGAATTCGCGGATGCCGCCGCGCGCCATGCAGGTGCGGGCGGCATCCTCCAGCAATGCCCGCCTATCCTCGGCGGACAGGCGGGCCTTTTTGGGCGGGGTCGTCATGCCATGCGGAACCCGACCGGGTCGGGGTGCCCATCGGCCAGGATCACAGGCACAAGGGTGCTGTCATGGATCGCCAGATACGGCTCGAAGCAGATGAAGATGAACCCGCCGGACTGCTCCATCAGATCCTCCATCTGGTTGAACATGGCGCGGCGCTTGTCCGGGTCCTGCTCGGTGGTCGAAGCCTGATACAGGGCCTCGTATTCGGGGTTGTCGAAGAACGACCAGTTGTAGATACCGATCTGATCGGGGCGGAACCAGACCAGGTTTTCGGTCGGGTCGATGCCGCCGGCAAAGTTCATCAGCACCAGTTCGATGGACTTGTAGCCCTCGCCCGCCGTCATGTCTCCCAGGGCCCAATAGGCGGCTTCCTCGACCGGCTGGATGTTGATGGTGATGCCCGCCTCGGCGAGGTTGGCCTGGATGATCTGCGCGATGGTCTGGGTCGTGCCATCGGTCAGGGCAAAAAGGTTCAGCTCCAGCCCGTCGGCCCCGGCTTCGGCGAGCAGGGCCTTGGCCTTTTCCACGTCGCGGGTCGCCATCAGGTTGGCGGGCCGGGCAAAGCCCGAGGTCGGCGGCACGACGCCGGTCGACCGTTGGACCAGCCCGTCATAGGCCCCGTCCAGCACCGCCTGCCCGTCATAGGCCAGCTGGATCGCCTGCCGCACACGGGGGTCCTTCAGGGGTTCAGCGTTCATGTTGATGGTCAACCAGGCATAGCGGGTGCCCGGTGCCTCGATCAGGCTGGCCCCTGCGGGCATCGCCCCCTTGATCGCGGTGGCCGCGCTGACGGCAAGGCGGGAGAAGTCGAAGGCGTCCGCCTCATAGGCCAGTTGGGCG
>JAKQLM010000760.1 GCA_029567145.1 Pseudomonadota bacterium | reverse complement strand
TAGAGCAGCATCAGCACGTTCAGCGCCAGCCCGTCGCGGATCAGCCAGATGGTGACGGCTTCGAACAGGATGATCAGCGCGACCGTGGCCCAGACCGGCAGGCGCGAGGCCAGCCAGAAGCCGATGATCATCGCGGCGATGTCGGCGACCACGTTCAGAACGCTGTCGCCGTAGTAGTCCAGCGAGATCGTCACCGACCGGTAGCGTTCGATCACCGCATCCGAGTTTTCGACGATTTCCCACGCCGCCTCGACCAGGGTGGCGATGGCCAGCCGCCAGCCGAACGACAGGCGGCGGGCGACCAGCCACAGCGCTCCAAAGAACAGGAAGCCGTGAATGATGTGGCTGGGGGTGTACCAGTCGCTGATGTGCTGGCTGTTTTCCGAACTGACGACCTGGCCGTGCCACAGCTTGACATAACCGCATTTGCAGATCGGTTCGCGCCCGATCCACAGCAGGTAGGCGGCACTGAGTAGGATAATCCCTACCACGACAATAAGGGGTGAGATGCGTCTTATCATGGCACGACGGAATCACGGGAGCCGCGCTCCGTCCAGAAAAATGAGGTCAGGATGCGGAAGATTGTGCTGGCTGTGGCCATGGCGCTGATGCCGGGGGCAAGTGCCGCCTGCACCTGGCTGGAGCCGTTCGAGGTGTCGAGGATCGCCGGGGCGGACCTGGTGATCCTGGGCGAGGTGACGGGCTATGCTCCGGTTCCCGACAGTTGGCAGTCGGCGCTGGTGACGGTCCGGGTTGAAGAGGTGCTGAAGGGCCGGGCCAAGGGCGAGGTCACCTTTGTCTGGAACGGCGGCATGGCGCAGGGCCCGCACGAGTCCCGCGCCAAGGGGCGGGTGCTGATCGGCGCGATGAAGGGCGGGCGGATTGCCGTCACCGACATGGTCCCCGACGCGCGGCGTGATTTGCCTTCGATCGTGCAGCCGCTATGTGGCGACGCGTGGATGCAGCCCGCCTCGGCGGCGCTGGTGACCAAGGCGCGAAAGATGCTGGAATGACCCCGAACCCCTGGCGCTACGCTCCGACGCGGGGCGAGTTGTGGCTTTGGTTGGCGATCAGCCTTGGCGGGCTTGGGTTTCTGGCCGTCGCGTTGGTCCTGCGGGGTCTGCCGTCGGGTCCGGCGCTGGTCGAAGTGGTGGCGCTGGCTGCGGGCGTGTTTGGCTATCTGGGCGGGCGGTCAGTCAAGCGGCTGATCCGGCGGCAGCACCCCTGACGCTTAGCCGGGCGGGTGCGGCAGCAGCTTGTGCCGCCCTTGCGGGGTCAGAAGGGCCGCCTGCCGACCTTCGATCACCACGGCGGACAGCGGTCCGCCATAGGCCGCCCCCGAGTCCAGGTTCAGCCGGTTGCCGTAATGCGTGGCCCGGTCCAATGCGGTGTGGCCGTGGACGATCAGCGGGCCGTGGTTGGCGGGATCGGTCAGGAACGGCTCGCGGATCCAGACCAGGTCGGTCTCGGCCTGGTCTGGCAGCGCGACGCCAGGGCGGATGCCGGCGTGGACAAAGACGCAATCGCCCGCCTGATGCAGCGTCGGGCGGGTGGTCAGGAACGCGACATGGGCCTGCGGCACGGCGGCCAGAGCGTCGGCATGGACCGCTGCGACGGGTCGGTCGGCGGCATTCTTGACCCCGTACGAGGCCAGCGTCGCCGGGCCGCCCAGTTTGGGGTGCAGCCAGCCCAGATCGGCGCGCAGGCCGGGTTCCGGCTCCCACGGGTCGCGCAGGAAGCGGCTGAACATGCGGTCGTGGTTGCCCTTGAGGACGACCCAGTCCGCGCCCTCTGCGATACTGTCGATCAGATAGTCGATCACGCCCTTGCAGTCCGGCCCCCGGTCGACAAGGTCGCCGACGTGGACCACCGGCCCCGGCCCATGCCGGGCGATGTCATCGGCGATCAGGTCATGCGCAGCCTGAAGCAGGCCGAGATGACCGTGGATGTCGCCGATGGCGTAAATGTGCATCGTTCCGCCTTGTGGAAAGGACCGGGGGTTTCACACCCCCGGACCCCTGTGGGATATTTGCGCCAGAATGAAAGGGCAAGGGGCTCAGGCCACCTCGAACTGCAGCGCCTTGACCTGCTGGAACATGCCGGTGCCTTCCAGCGTTTCGATCACCTTGGGGTCGATCTGCTGGTCAAGGTAGAGTATCGCAATCGCATCCTGCCCCACGCCCGACCGGCCCAAGGTGAAGTTGGCGATGTTGACGTTGTTCTTGCCCATGGTCATGCCCAGAAGGCCGATGATGCCGGGCACGTCCTCGTTGGTGGTATACAGCATGTGGGTGCCGATCTCGGCGTCGATGTTGATGCCCTTGATCTGGATGAAGCGCGGCTTGCCATCGCTGAAGCAGGTCCCCGCCACCGACCGTTCGCGGCTGTCGGTGACCATCGTGACCTTGATGTAAGCGTCGAACACCCCGGTCTTTTCCTGCCGGGTGGTCGAGATCTGGATGCCCTTCTCCCTTGCCACCACGGGCGCGGAGACGAGGTTGACGTCGGGGTTCTGCGTCTTCAGAACGCCCGCGATGACGGCCTGGTTCAGGGCCGCCAGGTTCATCTCGGCCACCGTGCCGTCATAGAGGATGTTGATCGCCTTGATCGGCTCGTCCGTCATCTGGCCGATGAAGCTGCCAAGGTGGGAGGCAAGCTTGATCCACGGGCCCATCACGGCCGCCTCTTCGGCAGTGACGTTCGGCATGTTCAGCGCGTTCTGCACCGCGCCGGTCAGAAGGTAGTCCGACATCTGCTCGGCCACCTGAAGTGCCACATTCTCCTGCGCTTCGGTCGTGGCCGCGCCGAGGTGCGGGGTGCAGACGACGTTGGGGTGGTTGAAAAGCGGGCTGTCGGTGGCGGGTTCGACCTCGAACACGTCAAGCGCCGCGCCTGCGACATGGCCGGAGTTCAGGGCGTCAAGGAGAGCCGCCTCGTCGATCAGCCCGCCGCGCGCGCAGTTGATGATGCGGACGCCCTTCTTGGTCTTGGCCAGGTTCTCACGCGACAGGATGTTGCGGGTCTTGTCGGTGAGGGGGACGTGGAGCGTGATGAAATCGGCGCGTGCCAGCAGGTCCTCAAGGTCGACCTTGGTCACGCCCAACTGCTTGGCGCGTTCGTCCGACAGGAAGGGGTCATAGGCGACGACCTTCATGTGCAGGCCGACCGCGCGGTCGCAGACGATGCCGCCGATGTTGCCCGCGCCGATCACGCCAAGGGTCTTGTTGAACAGTTCCACCCCCATGAACTTGGACTTTTCCCACTTTCCGGCGTGGGTGGAGGCGTTGGCTTCGGGGATTTGCCGGGCAACAGCGAACATCATGGCGATGGCATGTTCCGCGGTGGTGATCGAGTTGCCGAAGGGCGTGTTCATCACGATGACGCCCTTTTTCGAGGCGGCGGGAATGTCGACGTTGTCGACGCCGATCCCGGCGCGGCCGATGACCTTCAGGCGGGTGGCCTTTTCCAGCAGCTTCTCGGTGGCCTTGGTGGCGGACCGGATGGCAAGGCCGTCATTCTGGTCGATGACGGCGGCGAGGGCGTCCTTGTCCTTGCCGAGTTTGGGGAGGTAATCCACTTCAACGCCGCGATCGCGGAAGATCTGGACGGCGGTTTCAGAGAGTTC
>JAKQLM010000715.1 GCA_029567145.1 Pseudomonadota bacterium | reverse complement strand
TGTAGTTGCCCGGGTCCTCGACGATCTTGGCGCGGAACTGTTCCACCTCTTCGCGGCTGGACTTCGGGCCGATCAGCATGCCGTAACCGCCCGAGCCGTGAACCTCTTTCACGACCAGCTCTGGCAGCTTGTCGAGCACGTATTTCAGGTCGTCGGACTTGCCGCATTGCCAGGTCGGCACGTTGTTCAGGATCGGCTCTTCGCCCAAGTAGAAGCGCACCATTTCAGGGACATAGGTGTAGACCGCCTTGTCGTCGGCCACCCCGGCACCCGGGGCAGAGCAGATGCTGACCCCGCCCGACCGATAGACATCCATCAGCCCCGGAATCCCCAGCATGCTGTCGGGGCGAAAGCACAAGGGATCAAGGTAGGCATCGTCGATCCGCCGGTAGATCACGTCCACCCGGCGCGGGCCTTCGGTCGTGCGCATCCAGCAATATTCGCCATCGACGAACAGGTCCTGACCTTCGACCAGTTCCACGCCCATCAGGTCGGCCAGCAGGCTGTGTTCGTAATAGGCGCTGTTGAAATGCCCCGGAGTCAGGATCACCACCACGGGGTCGCCCTTGCATTTCTTCGGCGCGACACTCGCCAGCGTGCGGCGCAGCTTTTCGGAATAGCCGTCCACCGGCTCGATCCGGTTTTCGCGGAAAAGTTCAGGGAACATCCGCATCATGATCTCGCGGCTTTCCAGCATGTAGCTGACCCCGCTGGGCGTGCGGCAGTTGTCTTCCAGGACAAAGAATTCGTCCGGTCCGGTGCGCACGATATCGATGCCGACGATGTGGGAATAGACGCCCTTGGGCGGCACGAAGCCTGCCACGGCCTTTTCGTACGCCTCGTTCTGGTAGACCAGGCGCGCGGGGATGCGGCCTGCGCGGATGATCTCGCCCCGGCCATAGACATCGACCAGAAACGCGTTCAGGGCGCGCGCCCGCTGCTTGATGCCCTTTTCCAGCCTGGCCCATTCGGCGGCGGCAAAGACGCGGGGGAACATGTCGAAGGGGATCAGCCGGTCCGGATCGCCGCCTTCGCCATAGACGGCAAAGGTGATGCCGATGCGGCGAAACAGCGCCTCGGCTTCGGCCTGCTTCAGGCTGCGCAGCTCTTGTGGCATCGCGGCCACCCAGTCCTGCAGCTGCCGGTAAGGCCCCCGGGCATCGGTTCCCTGAAACATCTCGTTGAACTGCGTCACCGCTCACCCCCGTCCGACTGACGCCACTAGAACAGCCACACCGCCGCACGAAAAGCCCCTGCGCAGAGAAATCGCCCGCAAGCCGATCATCTGCCCAAATTTCAGGCAGAACCTGCCAGATGCTTTTTCCCAAATAGTCACTGGGGTTTTGGGGGGGCAGACTGCGCCCGTCGCCAAGAAGGACGGCGCAAGCCGGACGACAGGACGAACGGTCTTCGCGCGGCACGCGCTCGTCTTGCAAACCGTCGGTCACACCCGGTGCAGGGTGGCCAGAAGCGGCAGATGGTCCGACGGCTGCACCCCTTTGCCGCGATGGACGGGCAGGGGCTCCAGCATCAGGTCATGGCTGTGCGCCATCCGGTCCAGCGCCAGCCGGGGCAGGCGCGAGGGGAAGGTGGCCACCGGCTCCATCAGATGGAAGGCCCGCACCAGCCGGCCCAGACCCACCCGGCGCGAGTATTCGTTGAAATCCCCCAGGATCAGCGTGGGCCGGGGCGGGTGGCGCAGAACGGCGTCGCGGATCGCGTCCAGCTGGCGGCGGCGCGACCCGCGCCACAGGCCCAGATGCACCCCGACCAGCCGCAACGCCTGGGGGCCGTCCAGATCGACGATGACCGCGCCCCGGGGTTCGATCCCCGGCAGGTCCAGCCGCTCCAGCCCGACCATGTGAAAGCCGGGCCGGACCAGGATCGCATTGCCGTGCCAGCCCAGCGAGGCGGCGTTGCGCCCCAGGGGCAGGGGGTCCAGCCCGGTGCGGTCCCGGATCACGTCGCGCGGCAGGGCCGACGGACGCAGGCCCATCCGGAAGTCCGCTTCCTGCAGCGCGACAAGGTCCGCGTCCAGCGCCGCGATCCCGTCAAGGACCCGTCCGGCATCGCGGCGAAGATCGGTGCCAAGCCCGGCCCGGATATTCCAGGTCGCGACTTTCAGCTCAGGCTTTGCATTCGGCGTCATCGCCCCAATATAGGACTCACAGCGCCATTTCGGAACGCCCATGCCCGCGCCATCGCTTCCCGCCGCTTCGGTTCTGGTCCTGGCCGCGATCCGGCTGTTTCTGGCGGTCGAGGCGCTGATCGGCAGCCTGCAAGGCAACTGGCTGGCGCTGTTCGTCGCGGGGTCGGCGTTGGGGCTGACCTTTCTGCCGCAGCTTCTGGCCAGCCGGGTCAACCTGCGCCTGCCCAACGGGTTTCTGGCGGCGGTCGCGCTGTTCGTCCTGGCCACGATCTACCTGGGCGAGATGCACGATTTCTACACCCGGTTCTGGTGGTGGGACCTGGTGCTGCACGGCAGTTCCGCCATGGGGTTCGGCATCCTTGGGTTCCTGCTGGTCTTCATGCTGTTCCGGGGCGACCGCTATGCGGCACCGCCCTGGGCCTTGGGGCTTCTCAGCTTTTGCACCGCGATGACCGTGGGCGCGATGTGGGAGGTCTTTGAATACGGCATGGACCAGGGGTTCGGCCTGAACATGCAGAAGTCCGGGCTGGACGACACGATGGGTGACCTGATCGTCAATGCGGTCGGAGCCGCGCTGGCGGGGCTGGCGGGCGCCGCCTATCTGACCGGCCGCAGCGGCCGCATGGGGCTGGCGTTCGAGACGTTCATCACCGCCAACCGGCGGCATTTCCAGAAGATTGTCCCGCGCGGGCGGCGAAAATAGCGGTTGAGTGTCCGGCCCGCCGCCGTCTATGCAGGCAGGGCGCGAACCCACGGAGCCGCCGATGACCGCCGAAGTGACTGCCCAGACGCCTGCCGCCCTTATCGGCCAGTCCAGCGCCGAAGGTCCGACGATCGACCGCTTTCAGGTCTATGGCGAACGCCGGTCGGGCACCAACTTCGTCGCCCGGACCCTGGCCCGGAACACCGGGCTGAAGCGCTTTTCCTCCTATGGCTGGAAGCACGCGCTGCCCTACTTTCCCGTCCTGCCGACGCGCTGCCTGTTCGTCGTCGTGGTGCGCGATCCCTTCGACTGGCTGCGCAGCTTTTACGCAGGCCCGTTCGAAGTTGATCCGGCCATCGCGTCCCTGTCGTTTTCGGATTTCCTGCGCGCCGAATGGGAGGGCAGCTATTCGGGCTTTTCCGAGCAATGGGCCTATCGCGGCTATGCGGTGAAGAACCGGTTCGATGCGGGCGTGCCGAACTTTCTGGACCGTCACCCGCTGACCGGCCGCCGCTTTCGCAACGTCTGCGAGCTGCGCAGCGTCAAGCTGGCGGGGCATCTGTCGCTGCTGGACCGGGGCCTGAACACCGTCGCCGTCCGGTACGAGGATTTTCGCGCCCAGCCCGAAGCGATGCTGCAGGCCATCGCGGCGGCAACCGGGATCGCGCTGAAACAGACCTATGCGCCGACCGACAAGCCGGTCGGCCCGTCCTCGGACAGCCGAAGCGAGGCGAAGACCGCCCCGATCAGCGACGCCGACCGGGCCTTCATCCTGCAGAACCTCGATTTCGACCCGGAACACCGCTGCGGCTATCTGCGGGACGAAAAGCCCGCCCGAAAGGCCGCCCGAAAGGGATAGCGGGGCAATCTTGCCCAGCCTGCGGACCGGGCCTTGGCCTTGACTGCCCGGCGCGGCTATCATGGCGCAAAAGACCACAAGGGGCGGCAGGCGGATGGGCAAAAGCATTCTGACACGACGGGGGGCCTTGCTGGCCGGGGCAGCGGCGCTGATGTCGGCCTGCGTGCCGACCGGGGGGCGGTCACGGGACGCTGGCGGCTACCGCGCGCCCGACCCCGCGCCCCGGCCCGTGCCGAATGCCGGCTGGGATGCCTGGGTTGACGGCTTCAAGGGGCGGGCCTCTGGCCGGGGGATTTCGCAGTCCACGATCGACTCTGCCTTCCGCGGCGCTGGGTTCCTGCCCGAAGTCATCGAAAAGGACCGCAACCAGACCGAGTTCAAGCGGTCGCTGGAAGACTATCTGAACATTGCCGCCTCGGATGAGCGGGTCACGCTGGGCCGCCAGAAGTTCGCGCAATACGGCGGCACCCTGTCGGCCATCGAGTCGCGCTATGGCGTCGAAGGCCATGTCGTCGCGGCTGTCTGGGGGCTGGAAAGCTTTTTCGGCACCCGGCGCGGCGCTGTGCCGGTGGTCAGCGCCCTGTCGACGCTGGCCTACGAGGGGCGGCGCGGCGAATTCTTCGAAAGCCAGCTTGTCGCCGCCCTGCGAATCCTGCAGGCCGGGGACATCTCGGCCGGGGCGATGACCGGCAGCTGGGCCGGGGCGATGGGGCATACCCAGTTCATCCCGACCAGCTATCTGGAGTATGCGGTCGATTTCACCGGCGACGGACGCCGCGACATCTGGTCCGAGGACCCAAGCGATGCGCTGGCCTCGACGGCGGCGTATCTGCAGCGGTCGGGCTGGACCAGCGGCCTGCCCTGGGGGATGGAAGTCACGTTGCCGTCGGGCCTTGACGCCGGGCTTCTGGGGCGCGGCAAAGGCAAGTCGGCGGCCGAATGGCAGGCGCTGGGCGTGCGCGCGGCGGGCGGCGGGGCACTGGCGGGCGGGTCGATCATCGACGGTGGCACCAGCGGCGGCGGGCCGTACTTTCTGCTGACGCAGAACTTTGCCACGATCCTGCGCTACAACAACGCCCAGAACTACGCGATCGGCGTCGGGCATCTGTCGGACCGGCTCTTGGGCCGGGGGGCGGTGCAGGCCAGCTTTGGCCCCGATGCCAGCGGCATGACCAAGACCGACCGGCAAGAGCTGCAGCGCCTGCTGACGGCCAGGGGCTTCGACACCGAAGGCTCGGACGGGGTGATCGGGGCCAAGACCAAGGCGGCGATCAGCGCCTATCAGGCAAGCGTCGGTCTGCCGGTCACGGGGGAACCGACGCTGGACCTGCTGCGCCGGTTGAGATGAGGCGCAGGCGTAGGGTGGGCGATTCGCCCACCACCCGTTGCGGGGCGTGAACGAGGGGACCGATGTCGCATCGCATCTTTGCCACCAGTTTTGCCAGCGTCTATCCGCTGTATCTTGCCAAGGTGCAAAGAAAGGGGCGCAGCCAGGACGAGCTGGATCAGGTGATCGGCTGGCTGACCGGCTACTCTGGCGCCGCGCTGCAGGCCGCGCTGACCGACCGGCGGGATTTCGCCGCGTTCTTCGCCCAGGCTCCGGCCCTGACGCCTGCGCGGGACCTGGTGACGGGGGTGATCTGCGGCGTCCGGATCGAGGCGCTGACCGACCCTCTGATGCGCGAGATCCGCATTCTGGACAAGCTGGTGGACGAACTGGCCAAGGGCCGGCCGATGGCGCGGATCCTGCGGGGTGGCGCGGATTGACCCGTGGCAGCGGGGGGTTCACACCCCCGCACCCCCGTGGAGTATTTCCAAAAGAGCAATCACAATTTGAATTGAACTGTCGGGATCGGGGACGAGGACCGCTGGCCCTTGAAGCCCGTCGGGGCCGGGCCTAGTGTCCGGGCCGAAGCGGAAGGATGATCCGATGGCCGGAAAACGCAGCATCTTCGAAGAGGTCGGGGCGGGACAGGCGGCGCCAGCCGCTCCGGTCGGGGGCGGCATCGACGCGCGACCCAAGGGCGCGCGGGCCGGGATCCGGCTGTGGCTGGTGGCGCTGTTCCTGCTGGTCGCCACGATGATCGTGGTCGGCGGGCTGACGCGGCTGACCGACTCGGGCCTGGCGATCACGGAGTGGAAGCCGATCATGGGCGCGCTGCCGCCGATGGACGCTGCGACATGGGAGGCGGAGTTCGCGAAGTATCAGGCCATCCCGGAATACCAGTTGCAGAAGAAGGGCATGACGCTGGAGGCCTTCAAGGCGATCTACTGGTGGGAATGGGGCCATCGGCAATTGGGGCGGCTGATCGGCCTGGTCTGGGCTGTCGGCTTTGCGGGGTTCGCCCTGGCGCGGCAGATTCCGCCGGGCTGGACCGGGCGTCTGGTTCTGCCGGGGGTGCTGGGTGGCGTTCAGGGCGCGCTGGGCTGGTGGATGGTATCCTCGGGCCTGACGGGGTCGATGCTTGACGTGGCCTCGTACCGGCTGGCGCTGCATCTGGGGCTGGCCTTTGTCATTCTGGGCGTTCTGGCCTGGTATGTCTTTCTTCTGGGGCGGTCGGAGGCCGCGCTGATGACGGCGCGGCGCGGGGGCGAGCGCAAGCTGTTTGCCCTGTCCACCGGCCTTATGCATTTCGCCTTCCTGCAGATCCTGCTGGGCGCCCTGGTGGCGGGGATCGACGCTGGAAAGGGGTTCCCGACCTGGCCGTCGATGAATGGGCAGTTCTTCCCGGCGGATGCGTTCTATGTGCTGGATGCGCAAGGCAAGCCACTGCCTGCCTGGCACGCCTTCTTTGAAAACCCCGGCCTTGTGCAGTTCATGCACCGGATGTCGGGCTATCTGTTGTTTGGCTTCGGGATCATGGTCTGGCTGCGGGGGCGCAAGTCCTCGTACCAGGCGACGCAGGGCGCGTTCCATCAGGTGATGGCGATGCTGGTCGTCCAGATGGCCCTGGGCATCGCGACGGTCCTGACCGTGGCGCATGTCCATGTCGCGATCACCCACCAGATCGGCGCGGTGATCCTTTGGGTGCTGATCCTGCGGGCCCGGCACCTGTCGCAATACCCCGTGGCGGGGTCGATCCGGGAAGGTACGGCATGAGCGCGTTTGAGGATCTGATGGCGTTCCAGCGCCAGACCGAGGCTTTGGCGCAGGTGGCAGGCCGGCTGGGTTGGGACCAGGAGACGGTGATGCCCGACGGCAGCGCCGGGCAGCGGGCCGAAGAGATCGGGGCGCTGGAAGGTGTCTTGCACGCGCGCCGGACCGACCCACGGCTGGCGGGGTGGCTGGAGGCGGCAAAGGCTGTGGATGCCGTGGGAGAGGCGCAGCTGCGGCAGATCCGGCGGTCCTACAATCGGACGGTGAAGGTTCCCGCCAAGCTGGCCGAGGAAATCGCGACGACGATGTCGCTGGCCCAAGGGGTCTGGGCGGAATGTCGGGGCCGCGAGGATGTGGCGGGCTTCCTGCCGACGCTGCGCAAGGTCGTTGACCTGAAGCGGGCCGAAGGGGCGGCGCTGGCGGCGGGGGGCGATCCTTACGACGCGCTGGTCGACGACTACGAGCCGGGGATGACCGGGGCGGCGATTGCGGCGATGTTCGATGCGATGCGGCCCAGGTTGGTGGCCTTGCGGGCCAAGGTGCTGGGGGCGACCGCGCCGAAGGGGGTCGTGGGCGTGTTCCCGACCGAGGATCAGATGGCGCTGAGCCGGGAGCTGGCGACGGTGTTCGGCTATGACTGGAACCGGGGGCGGGTTGATCTGGCGGTGCATCCGTTCAGCTCGGGCTCGGGGCATGACGTGCGGATCACGACGCGGGTCAACGAGACCGACCCGTTCAACTGCTTTTATTCCACGATCCACGAGGTCGGGCATGCGGCCTATGAACAGGGGATCGACCCGGCCTACGCGCTGACCCCGATCGGGCAGGGCGTGTCGATGGGGGTGCATGAAAGCCAGAGCCGGTCGTATGAAAACCAGCTTGGCCGCAGCCGGGCCTTTACAGGGTGGCTGTTCGGGCGGATGCGCGAGGTGTTCGGCGACTTTGGAATCGCGGATGCCGAGGGGTTCTACAAGGCGGTGAACCGGGTGCATCCGGGCTATATCCGGACTGAGGCCGACGAGGTCCACTATAACCTGCATGTGATGCTGCGCTTCGATCTGGAGCGGGCGCTGATCAAGGGCGAGCTGCAGGTCGAGGATCTGGAGGCCGCGTGGAACGACCGGTTCCGGGCGGACTTTGGCGTGGCGGTGGACCGGCCTTCGAACGGGATGCTGCAGGACGTGCACTGGTCGTGCGGGTTGTTCGGCTATTTCCCGACCTACACGCTGGGCAACGTCTATGCGGGGTGCCTCGTCAAGGCCTTGCGGGCCGAGGTGCCGGGGTTGGATGCCAGCATAGCCAAGGGCGACG